>JBHJOC010000024.1:0-45552 GCA_050330095.1 Hyphomicrobiaceae bacterium | reverse complement strand
AATACCACCCTTGAAGTCACGATTGTCTAACCGCGGTCCGTTATCCGGATCCGAGACAGTGCATGGTGGGTAGTTTGACTGGGGCGGTCGCCTCCTAAAGCGTAACGGAGGCGCGCGATGGTAAGCTCAGGATGGTCGGAAATCATCCCTTAGAGTGCAATGGCATAAGCCTGCCTGACTGCGAGACTGACACGTCGAGCAGAGTCGAAAGACGGCCATAGTGATCCGGTGGTTCTGTGTGGAAGGGCCATCGCTCAACGGATAAAAGGTACGCCGGGGATAACAGGCTGATGACGCCCAAGAGTTCATATCGACGGCGTCGTTTGGCACCTCGATGTCGGCTCATCACATCCTGGGGCTGGAGCAGGTCCCAAGGGTATGGCTGTTCGCCATTTAAAGTGGTACGTGAGCTGGGTTCAGAACGTCGTGAGACAGTTCGGTCCCTATCTGCCGTGGGTGTCGGAGCATTGACAGGATCTGTCCCTAGTACGAGAGGACCGGGATGGACGCACCTCTGGTGGATCTGTTGTCGCGCCAGCGGCACAGCAGAGTAGCTAAGTGCGGACGGGATAACCGCTGAAGGCATCTAAGCGGGAAACCCACCTGAAGACGAGTGCTCCCTTGAGAGCCGTGGAAGACGACCACGTTGATAGGCAGGGTGTGGAAGCACAGCAATGTGTGTAGCTTACCTGTACTAATCGCTCGATCGGCTTGATCATTCTCATTTACTGTGCGCATCAGCGCGACGCGTTGCAAAAGACCAGTGTCTCACACACGATTTCGCCGACCTGGTGATTATTGCGGGGTGGCTGCACCCGATCCCATTCCGAACTCGGCCGTGAAACGCCCCAGCGCCGATGGTACTTCGTCTCAAGACGCGGGAGAGTAGGTCGTTGCCAGGTCTGTCAAGTCGTGTGTCAGAACATTCCCTTTTCGAAGCTACCTCAATGCGCCCCGAACTCATGTTCGGGGCGCTTTTTCGTGGTCAGCATGGCATTCTGGAAGGGCCGGCCATGCGCTGTTCCGTGTGTTCCGTGGGCGCTTAACGAAGACTGTTGACCGCGCCGCCTGCAGCCTGCTCCTCCTGCAAGGGCGGCGTTCTTGCTCGATGGTCTGGTACCGCCGATTAGATGTCCCCGAACGATCCGCGCCACGGGCCGTACAGCGGCTTTTGAGCGAAAGGCGGTACGAGATCGGGTGCAACAGCGGTTCGCCCGCTTCCGATGCGCCACGGCTCGAGTCCGATAAGTCATAACCCGAACGAAAAAGCCCCAGATCGTATGGACGATCCGGGGCTTTATCGTTCGGGCACGCTCGCCTGGGCGACTGTATCAGCGAACTCCTGCGAGCGTGGCCAGTCTCACCACCAGCCGCGGCAGATGTAGTAGCGCTTTTTCCAGTAGTGCGAGCCGGTCTGGTGCCATCTGGCCTTCTCGAACCCGCAGCCGATGACGACGGGTGCGACGTAGTGGTAGGGGCGAACGTAACCGTAACCAAAGTGCGGCCGGTGATGGCGCCCGATATGAACGTGGACACCGCCAAACCGGCGGCCGCCCCGGAACCCGACGTGCTGGAGTGTGGGTTCGGCCGAGATCGATGCTGCGGCGGTCGCTGAGCCGGCGGCAAGGCTATTCGCGTTTGCGTCAGTTGTGAGGGGGCTGAGGGCCAGGGCGGCGGCTGCTGCGATCGTCAGTGCGAGGGTCTTGAGCATGGTCGTCTCTCCTTGGGTTTGGGTTTCGGCGGGCTCAGGGTCTTCGCTGGGCCGCCAATGAGGAGAGAATGCGCGCGAGCCCTGATGAGCGCTGTTCCGCGTGAAACAGGATCAAAAGAATCGTCAACTTCGGGGATCAGGTCTCCCTGGCGCTGCAGAACGATCTGACGTCGTCGTCAAATCGCGACTGGGGTCGAGCCTGAGCGCCCCTCCACCATGGACCAACGAGCGCCATCGATGGCTCACAGTCAGGCGTTCATCGCGCCATGATGGATCGCTCGGCGCATTCTGGAAGCTGTCAATTCAGGAAGTACGCCCCGCTGGGCCGAGCCTCGGGGCGCCAGCAAGGCGATATCATCTGATCTCGTAGCGCTGATCAGAAGTCTCCGCACGATCAGCACCACGCGCCGTCTCGGGACTTCTGATCGGAAAACGGTAGGAAATCCAATGCGTTGCTCGTACCCTTTGCTTTGCGTAGGTCGTTTCGGCGTCTGACGTAGGTGCCAGGCGAACGACGGAAAGCGGGTACGAGACCGCGGAGGGTGGCCGCACTTGCAGCGCCTCAGCGCCGCATGGCCACGATTGCACAGCGTGCAAGCTCATCAGCGCGCTCGTTCTCGGGGTGACCCGCATGACCCTTGACCCAATGCCACGTCATGTCGTGACGCGCGGTCGCAGCATCCAGCGCTTGCCAGAGTTCGACGTTTTTCACCGGCTTGCGGTCAGCGGTCCGCCAGCCGTTCCGCCGCCAGCCATGGATCCATTTGGTGATGCCGTCGCGGACATAGCTGCTGTCGGTATAGAGATCGACCTTGGATGGCCGCTTCAAGGCGCCAAGGGCCTCGATCGCAGCCTGCAGCTCCATGCGGTTGTTCGTCGTCTCTGCTTCGCCGCCCGAAAGCTCTTTGCGATGCGGGCCGCTGATCAGGATCGCACCCCAGCCGCCGGGGCCGGGATTTCCCGAGCATGCTCCGTCCGTGTAGATCACCACGTGTGGCTTTGCCGCTGTCATGAGGCTGTAAAGCCATAGTCTCGCGGGTTCGTCATCGCCCTGTGCGCCCAGATCCGTCTGAGAAAGGCCCTGGGATCGTGTGGTCTGACGAATGCATCGGGGGGCGTATTGATCCAGTCATAGGCCCGCGTCAGCAGGAACCGGAGCGCTGCGCCGCGCGCTAGCGCCGGCATCGCCTCCGCCTCCGCCTGTTGAAGGGGGCGCACTGACTGATAGCCCGCGATCAGCGCCTGTCCGCGGGTCAGGTTGTAGGCGTAGTTGGGCTCGAAGCACCACGCATTGAGCGCGATCGCGAGATCATAGGCGAAGGCATCGTTGCATGCGAAGTAGAAGTCGATGATGCCTGAGAGGGCGTCACCGCGGAAGAAGACGTTGTCGGGGAACAGGTCGGCGTGAATAACGCCCGTTGGCAGGTCGTACGGCCAGGCTAGCGCAAGCTCTTCGAGCTCCTGCTCAATCGTCTCGGAGAGGCCGACCTGGATTGCATCTGCGCGCCCGCGGAACTTTTCAAACAACGGGCGCCAGTCCTCGAGGCCAAGAGCGTTACGGCGATGGCCCGTGAAGTCCAAACCGGCAAGATGCAGCCGCCCCATCGCCGCTCCCAACAGATGGCAATGGCGCGGCGTCGGTCGACGGACCCACAACCCCTCAAGGAAACTGACGATCGCAGCCGGGCGGCCTGCGAGCACACCAAGTGCTGTTCCGTCGCGCCTGTGGATAGGGGTGGGGCAGGTGAGACCTTGAGCAGAGAGGTGCTCCATCAGCCCAAGAAAAAACGGCAGGTCGCCAGGGTCGACGCGCTTTTCATAGAGCGTCAGGATGTATTGGGCCTTCGAGGTCGCAAGCAGGTAGTTCGAGTTCTCGACACCCTCGGCGATACCCTTGAAGGCCAGAACATCGCCAATGTCGAATTCGGCGAGGAACTCGGCGAGCGCATCGTCATCGACCTCGGTGTAGACGGCCATGTCGTGATCAGGCCCCGTCTCGCAAGGCCCGCGGCACGTTGAACGCAATCGATTCTTCGGCTGTTGTGATGGTTTCGACAGTCGTGTCGAACCGCTCCTTCAGCGCATCGACAACCTCGTTGACCAGAACCTCTGGCGCCGACGCCCCTGCCGTTACGCCGACGATTTGCGCGCCAGCGAGCAGGTCCCATGGGATATCCTGGGCCCGCTGGACGAGGTGTGCGGACTTTGCGCCCGCACGCTCCGCAACCTCGACAAGGCGCATCGAGTTCGAGCTGTTGGGAGCACCCACGACAAGGACGAGGTCACAGCCTTCCGCCATCGCCTTCACTGCGATCTGACGGTTGGTCGTTGCGTAACAAATGTCTTCTTTATGCGGTGCCGCGATGCTCGGAAAGCGGTCGACGAGTGCGTTGATGATGTCGCTGGTGTCGTCGATCGAGAGCGTCGTCTGCGTGATATAGGCAAGCGCGTCGGGGCTGCGCGGCGACAGGCGGGCAACATCGTCGATCGTCTCAACAAGTGTGACGGCCCCGTCGGGAAGTTGTCCCATGGTCCCAACGACCTCAGGATGGCCGGCGTGGCCGATCAAGATGATATCGCGGCCATTGCGGTGATGAATTTCCGCCTCTTTGTGAACCTTGGACACCAGCGGACAGGTCGCGTCGAGGTAGAGCATATTGCGAGCTTTGGCCTCCGCCGGTACCGATTTGGGTACGCCGTGTGCCGAAAAGATCACAGGTGCATCCGTCTCAGGGATCTCGTCGAGCTCTTCCACAAAAACGGCACCTTTCGCCCGCAGCTCATCGACAACAAAGCGGTTGTGGACGATCTCGTGGCGGACGTACACGGGTGGACCATACTTCTCGAGTGCGAGTTCAACGATCTTGATCGCGCGATCAACGCCGGCGCAAAACCCTCTCGGAGCCGCTAGCTTGATCGTCAGAACTGGCCGGCGCGCAGGTGCCAAGGCCGAACGGGCCGGCGGTATTTCGGCGAACGCGGTCATCGGGATCGGTCTCCGAGCGTTTCCTATGATGGTAAGACTTTAGCTAAGCTGTTGGTGTCCGAGTGTCGAGGGTGCTATCGAAATCCAAGTTGGGACCGAATCAGATTGAAAAGCACGTGGGGCATCCGAGGCAATCCGTGTTCGGGTGGTGCTTTTCAGCCAAGCTGGCGCAGGTCCGTCGCAATTTCGGGCCAGAGGTGGTGGGGCTCAAGTCGACCATGAGAATTGCAAGCGTTCCCATCGGCATGTTCGCGGCCGTCGCCGCAGCCGTCGCGGTTTCGGGCTGCGGTCTGTCGACGATGACGTCAGGACTTTCCGGCAGCATGTTCGGTGCCCCGAAAAAGGCACCAGAGGCCGTGACCTCGGTCACTGAGGCACAGCTTCTCTCCGCTGCCAAGGCCGAGTACGGCGAAGGTGGGGTCAATGTCGGTGCCGTCGCACACGGCTGCCCACAGTTTGCAATCGCTCCGGCGATGCATCAGGCAACCGTGTATGAGCCCGGCCGGGTCGGCGACAGCCTCGGTGTGGTGCATCGCGGCGAGATTACGCGCACGGCGCGAGAATGCTTCATCGGCAACGGGACCGTGACCGTGAAATATGGCTTCTCCGGCCGTGTTCTCCTTGGACCGCGTGGGCAGTCGGGGCGCGTCGATTTGCCCGTAAACATCGTGGTCGCGGGGCAGAATGATGTGCGCCTTGCCGATGAAAACCTAACAGTGTCTGCCGATGTGACGCTTGAGAACCCGATCGGCTATTTCTCAGTCGTTCGCGAGGTCACCTTCCCTGTTCCGGTTGGCAGCAGGCCCGGCGAGTTTTCGGTCATCGTCGGCCTCAAGACCCCAGTGGCGGGTTGAGCGACCTGACGTGATCGCTGCTGGCGGGGCCGCGAAGGCACCATCCGCGCTTTCATTGAACTACGGCTCCAGTGCCATTCCGCTGAACCGTTCTGGACCCGAGTGCAGCCCACGATCGCAGAATGATCTTGCGCTCGCCCTGATCTTTACGATGCCCTGACGTCACACCGATGCCAAAACCTGCCTTGCGTCGTTCCTCTGTCACCCCCGCCAAACGCCGAAACGAACTACGGAAAGCGAAGGGTGCGAGCAACTTATTGGATATCTTGCCGCTTTTAGATCAGAAATCCCTGGCAGTCACGTGTTGCGGATGGTGCAGGGACTTCTGATTGGCGGTACTATGCACGACGCGGATGAACCTCACCGAACCGCTCGGATCACCCACGCATGATGGAACCAACGGGCCTCAACCAACTCGCAGCAGGCGGCACCGTCTCTCCATTCACGGAGCTTCGCCGGCTTCTTGCAGGGATCGAGCCGGGCCATGTGAGGCCGATCGACATGACGGTCGGCGAGCCGCATGAGGCGATGCCGGATTTCATCGCGCCACGGTTGGCTGAAGCTGAGGCAAGCCTCACGCTTTACCCGCCGATTCGGTGCTCCGATGAGTTGCGTGGCGCGATCGCGAACTGGCTCGATCGGCGCTATCGGTTGGCGCGGTACGACGTTGCGATTGATGCTCGGCGCGAGGTCCATCCGCTCAATGGCTCGCGCGAGGGTCTGTTCTTCGCCTTGCTTCCAGCTGTCGGACGCAAGCACGGGGTCGCAGGTCCAGCGGTTCTGATCCCGAACCCCTATTTCCAAGCTTATAACGGCTCGGCGCTCGCGGCCAACGCCCGTCCCGTCTATTGCGACGTCGATGCAACCACAGGATTCCTGCCTGACCTCGACTGGATCGAGGCGCAGCCTGACCTGCTCGCCCAAACTGCGGCAATGTACGTCTGCTCCCCGTCCAATCCACAAGGTGCAATCGCGTCTGCGGCCTACCTTGATCGCGCGCTTCGCTTGGCGCGCCATCACGATTTCATGTTGTTCGTCGACGAATGCTACTCGGAAATTTATCTGGATGCGCCACCGCCCGGTGGCCTCGAGGTGGGCGCGGCAACGGCAGACCGCTTCCGCAATCTTATCGTCTTCAACTCGCTGTCGAAGAGGTCGAACTTGCCCGGCCTGCGCTCGGGCTTCTGTGCAGGTGATGGCGACTATCTCGAGTTGCTGGCTGAGATCCGCAATCTCGTCGCACCGCAGATGCCGGGTCCGGTCCAGCACGCGGCTGCGGCAGCATGGTCGGACGAGACACATGTGGACCGCATCCGTGCCGCCTACCGCGCCAAGTTTGACATCTGCGACCGCATCCTCGGCAACAGGTTGGGCTATCGCAGGCCTGGCGGCGGCTTCTTCCTGTGGCTCGACGTCACAGAGCTCGGCGGCGGGCGTGAGGCAGCGGTAACCCTTTGGAAACGCTACGGAGTGAAAGTAGTGCCTGGAGCGTTCCTCGCGCGGCCAGGGCGGGATGGGCGCAACCCGGGCGAACCGTTCGTACGCGTTGCTCTCGTCCATGATCTCGATACGACACGCGATGCGCTCGAACGGATGATCGCAGCGGCCCCCTGACCTGTGCCGGGTGGACGTGGCGGTCGAACCACGTTTGCAAGGCGGCCCGACCGGCGCGATGTCATATCACAGCACACCCGCTGACCCACAAGAGCAGAGGTTTCTGCCGATTGCCATGGAGCGGGCGCTTCTGGTGTGGGCTGAGCGCGCTTGCGGTGTCCTGCTGATTGCACTGACGCTCGCCTGCTATCTTTCCCTACTCACATGGTCGCGCTGGGACCCGAGCTTGACCAACGCGACCGTAGGCGACACCCACAATCTGCTTGGCATGCCGGGTGCTGTCGTTTCGGACCTTGCGCTGCAGATGTACGGGATCGCCGCTGTCATCTGCCTTGTCGCGCCGCTGTCTTGGGGCCTGCAACTTGCGATGCGTGAGGGCTTGCCGCACCCCCAGTTGCGACTCATCCAACTACTCATCGGAACAACCCTGCTGGTGGGCGGCTTATCGGCCCTGCCGGTTGCGGCAGACTGGCCGCTTGAGCACGGATACGGCGGGTTTCTGGGCGATGTTGTCCAAATGGTCGCAAGCGGGCTGGCCTCTGTGCTGCTCGGTCCCGTGGCGGGCTCGTTCGTCGCCGGCCTGACGACGTTCGTTGCTGGCTCCTGCCTTGTCGCGCTTGCGCTCGGGTTTGGCGCGCGCGATGTCAAGCGCGCATGGACCTCGGTCAGCGCCGTTGCGCGCTCTCCGGTCCCGGCGCGCGCGGGCTTGTCTGAGCCAGCGCAGCAAGGCGACGGTGGATCTCGGGCAAATGCTTCACCCGACGATCATCGTGTGGCGGGCCGTCAGACGGTCCATCGTTCAGTCAACTCCGTCATTGCCTTAGCCTGGCGGACCTTGAGCCATCGGCGCGGGGCGCCTCAGGCAGAACCTGATCGCCATGGGGGCAGTGAGCCAGGCAGCGAGGCTCCGGCGCGAGCGCATGACTTCTCGGAGCCGCAATTGTCTTTTGGGAGCTACGCCGCGCCTTCTGATGCGCAGGGTTCCCAGCACGTTGGCGGTCGTTGTCACGAGGCTCGCGCCGACGGGTCGCAGGTTGAAGGCCCATCGACTCACGTTCGGCCTGCGAAGCGGGATGCCGCTTCCAGCACCGAATTGCACGACCGCGCCTTCATCGACCAACCCGGACTAAACACCCCAGATGATATCGAGACGGAGGCCCTGCCGCGCATTTTCCGCAGGAGCGCCCCGGCCGACGAACTCGGGACCGGCATGCGTGGTCTCGTCGAGGGGGTCATCCCAAACTTCGTCCGCCGGCAGATCACCTCGAGCGCTCGACGCGATCAGCGCCCCACCGAACAGTCAAGAGAGGCACAAGCGCGCTTTGCTGCAGATGCGTCGAGCGTCGGAGCGGTACCCCACGACGCGTTTCAAGGGTCGCTTGAGCTTGAGAGCAGCGCGGTTTTGAGTGGCGCTGCACGACCCAACGCATCAGTCCACGAGGCGTATCGGGACCCACAAGCGGCCTTGGCGGGCGCCCCTTCAGCTGCAATGGGTCGGCGCAGAACAGCGCCTCCTCCCTTAGTCGCGCCGTCACTCGATCTGCTGGTTCGCTCAGACAAGCCCCGGCAGACATCGGACCTCGGCCAGACCGTCTTGCGCGGGAACGCCTGCCTGCTCGAAGACGTCCTGTCGGATTTCGGCGTCAAAGGCACGATCCGAGAGATCGCGCCAGGCCCCGTCATCACACGCTACGAACTCGAAATCGGGCGCGGCATCAAGGCCTCGCGGGTGATCGGGCTTTCGGACGATATCGCCCGCTTGATGAGCGCTTCGTCGGCCCGTGTCGCGGTGATCCCGGGCCGAAACACCCTCGGCATCGAACTGCCGAACGTCAACCGCGCCACCGTGGTTCTGCGAGACATTCTGGAAAGCCCTGCTTTCGCCGACTCACGCCAGTCTTTGCCGATCGCTCTCGGGGCGGCGATCGACGGCACCCCCGTGATCGCCGATCTCGCGCGTATGCCGCACCTTCTGGTGGCGGGCACGACGGGCTCCGGCAAATCGGTCGGTGTCAACGCGATGATCGTCTCGCTGCTCTATCGGCATGCGCCCGAGACGCTGCGCTTCGTCATGATCGATCCGAAGATGCTTGAGCTTTCAGTTTACAACGGCATCCCCCACCTTCTGACGCCGGTTGTTACAGATCCACAGAAAGCTGTGGCGGCGCTCGAATGGACGGTTCGAGAAATGGAAGAGCGCTATAAGCGCATGGCCGAGCATGGCGTTCGCAACATCGCCTCCTACAACGCTCGGGTTCGCGAGCTGCGGGCGCGTGGCGGCGACGGGAGCACACGCGTCCAGACCGGCTTCGACCCTGAGACGGGCGAGGCGATCTATGAGGAGCGCGCCGTCGAGCTCAACGAGTTTCCTTTCATCGTCGTCGTCGTAGACGAGTTCGCCGATCTGATGGTCGTCGCCGGGAAAGAGATCGAGGCTGCGGTGCAGCGACTTGCCCAGATGGCGCGCGCCGCCGGTATTCATCTCATCATGGCAACGCAGAGGCCTTCGGTGGACATCGTGACTGGAACGATCAAGGCCAATTTCCCAACCCGGGTCGCCTTCAAGGTGGCCTCCAAGATCGACAGTCGCACGATCCTTAATGAGCAAGGCGCCGAGCAATTGCTCGGCAACGGCGACATGCTGTACTCGAACGGCTCTGGTGCGCCCACCCGGGTGCATGGAGCCTTCGTTAGTGATGCGGAAGTCGAAGCAATCGCTGACGCGCTGCGCCTTCAGCGCTCACCGTGCTACATTGACGGAATCACGGATGTTTCCTCGGATGAGCAAGTCTTCGAGGAGCGCGAGCCGCCGGGGACCGCCGAGGACCTCTATGCGCGTGCCGTCGCCATCGTGATGCGCGACCAAAAGGCGACGACGAGCTACATTCAGCGCAGGCTGCAGATCGGATACAATCGAGCCGCGAATTTGATTGAGCGGATGGAGCGGGAGGGTCTGATCGGCCCTGCCAATCACACCAACAAGCGCGAGATCCTCAAGACGCCGAGCGATCAAAGCTGATCGGGCTTGGGGTCGTGTGTGCGGAGAGCGCAGCGCCGTAGGTGACGACGCGTCGATTTGCGGTCACATCTGCCTGAAATTATCAAGGTTGGTGACGTTGGCTCGTGCGAAGCGACCCGCGTTGCCGCGCTCGTGTCGCAATCTCAGGCACACATCCCCGCACGACGCTGACGCTGGATAGCATTTCTGGCGCGAATCCGCGAGGACTTGGGCCAGCAGCCGATGAGTGGGCTGCCCGGCACGTCATTCTGTTCGGTTGGCTCGAAGTGTTGGTCTTGGGCCCTGGTCGATACGTGCTGCTGGATTCCTCGTCGACGGGCCTTTCCGTTGCCGGTTCGGTTGCGTGGGTTTGTGATTTGGTCGGTGCAAGCAACAACTGCGGTGCATCGCGTTATTGTCCTTTCGAGGAGCCTTCTGCATGTCCCTCAAGACATTAAGCCCAATACTCGCGACCGTGGTCCTGCTCGCGGGAGCTACAAGTGCCGTTGCGCAGCAACCAGCTGGCAACGCAGGTCTGTCGTGGCAGGGCACGGTCGAAGCAGCGCCAGCGACGGGTGGCGCAGTTGCCGGCATGTTCACCGCCGACGAAACGGCTGCGATCGAGACCGTGAGCGCATATTTCAACACGCTGACGACCTTGGGCGCGCGTTTCACGCAGACGGATGCGGACGGGACAACAACGCGCGGGCGTGTGTTTGTTGCGCGGCCAGGTAAGTTCCGTTTCGAGTACGCGCGACCGAGCCTCAAGGTCGTCATCTCCGATGGGCGCTTCCTGGCAATCCAGAACAGCGACCTGCAAACGGAGGAAACCTACGAGTTGAACAACACGCCCTTCCGAATGCTGTTGCGCGACGAAGTCAACTTGCTGCGAGACGCCCAGGTGCTACAGGTTGAGGAACTTCCGAACCAAATCTCGCTTGTGCTTCGCGATAAGGACCCGGATGCTCCTGCTGCGATCAAGGTGGTTCTCACGACTGCACCGGAGCCTGCCTTGCGGGGCTGGATTACGCGAGATGCCCAAGGGCTTGAAACAAAAGTCGAGCTAACGGACGTCGCGCACGGCGTGCAGGTCGAGGACAAGCTGTTCGAGCGGGAAAAGTTCTTCCTCAATCGCATCCGGTGAAGTTGCCCCGTCATGAGACGGACGGGGCAGGGCCAGTCCTAACCGGGAATTTGGTTAACGAATCGTGGCCTTGCGGCATGCAGCAAGCGCCAAGCTGTGTATAAAATGAAAAAATCGATCACATTTTCGTGATAACCGACAGTGACCCCTGTCTGAGGTCACGGTAGCCACCTATGTTGGTGTCAGGCGATACCCCACAGTTCGATCGTGCCCCCCCGTCGTATCGAACTGCATCGCCCACAACATCGGAGTCCCTCCCGATGTTGAGCGCGCCAAGCGCTCTCAGCGCCTAGCTTCTCCCCCCGGAGCTAGGCGCTTTTATTTTGCCTAAGGCTGAAGTCCTGTCCGCGCTCGTGCAAGAGGCCCGACCTCAGCAGCGCTGCCGACGGAACCCAGATTGAGATGTCATCAAGGATGACACGCCGAATTGGAGCCCATCATATTAGCCGGGGAGGTCGCCTTAGGGACAGCAGCCTCAAAGAGTGGCATCCATCCACAGCGACTACACACGAGGCCTCTGTACTTCCTTCGTCTACCCTCATTCAAGTAGCCGACTGCAGCGCAGCATACCAGTAACAATTCACTTCATTGTGTGTCAGCGTCAGGGGTGGTGCCACAAGTTTCATTTAACCATATGATCTTGAACGATTTTATCGGCTGCGGCATGAGACACCCGCCCCCCGCGGCGGTCTGTACCTCAACCCGATAGGATCTCAGCACAGCCCGTCTGTGTGCACTGCAATCGGCGGACATGCGCCAGGCTTTCAGTGCAGTGCGGCGGCGCTCGGCTCACAATCCCTGTTCGGTGCTTGGCCTGGCACCGGTGCTGCCTGCCCATTCGCCTCGCTCAGCGATGCTGCAAGCCCTGCTTCGATGTGGCGGAGGCGAACGGCAAGGTCCGTGAGGCGTGCTGTCACGCGATCAGCGAGCGCCATGGCAATATCAGGATGTTGCTCGAGCAGTTCAGCAATGTTGCGCCGGTCGAGGCGCAAAGCCTTGACACGCCCTTTTGCGACAACCCGCGTCGACGTCTCAATGTCCACGACCATGGCCATCTCCGCCAGGACGGACCCGGGCTCGATCATCGAGCCTTCGTCGGTGTCCGGCGTCTTGCCAACGCGCCTTGCGTCTCCATCGACGATAACGATCGCGCCCGATGGGCTGTTATCGCGATCAACAACCACATCACCATCATTGAAGATCACGCGGTCGGATCGACGCGCGACTTCCTGAAGTTGGGCCGCTGTCAGACCCTGGAATAAGTCCAGCTCGCTCAAAACATCGACCAGACTCTTCGCCACATTAGTTGCCACGCCGTGCCTCCACCCATCAGCTCACTACTTCACGATGTCCAGAGCGTGATGTGATTCGGCTGGGCCACCAATCGACGTTGAGCGACGCCGTGGAGGTCGGGCATAACGTAGGTCAGGACTTGTCAGCGTCGATTCGGGCACGCCGAGGCAGGGCGCATCCAGCCGGTTCGTCGGCAGCTCTCGGGCTCGTGCCGCCGATCAAACGCCCTGCACCATCCGCACCACGCGCCTGCCAGGGACTTCTGATCGACATGCTTTACACGGTTCATGATCCTGCAAGTAACCTCTGCAAGCTCAGGGCATCGGCAGCGCTTCATGTTCCCGGATCGTTTCGCCGGTGTCGGCGTTGACCTCAAACAGCTTAACGCGGTAGCCCCAAAGATGCGCGACGTGGAGAAGCGTGCGATCGCATTCGGTCTTATTCAACAGGACGCCATCGCGAACCCTGTGAAAAAGATTGAGGCGGCGAGTGCCCGACAGGTCGGCCGAAACGACTTGAATGTCAGGATCACGCGCGCTGGCATCGTATTGAAGAGACAGTTTCTGGCGTACTTCGCGATATCCATTCTCATTATGAATAGCCTTGACCTGCATGAATGGGCTGTCCGAGCGCTCATGGAGCTGGAACAGCCGCAATTCTCGGATCATTTTCGGTGACAGGTACTGTAGGATGAAGCTGTCATCTCGGAAATCAGCCCACGCGCTCTTGAGAACCTCGATCGCATTTCCCGATCCGGCAAAATCGGGAAACCAATCGCGATCCTCGGGTGTTGGTTCCTCACAGATTCGCTTGATGTCCCGCATCATGGCGAACCCGAGGGCATAGGGGTTCAGCCCCGAGTAATAGGGGGCATCGAATGACGGCTGGAACACGACTGACGAATGGGAGTGCATGAACTCAAGCATCGCCCCTTCTGAAATCTGGCCGCGATCGTACATCCGGTTCAGGATTTCATAATGAACAAATGTGGCACAGCCCTCGTTCATCACCTTCGTTTGGCGCTGCGGGTAGAAATACTGCGCGAGCATCCGGACAATGCGCAGAAGCTCCCGCTTCCAGTCCTCGAGTTTCGGACCGTGCTTTTCGAGGAAATAGAGGACGTTCTCCTGCGGCAACCCAAGATCGGCGCGTTCGCGCTTGTCGCCCAGCAGCGGGTCGGCTTCGACCTTTGGAAGTTGGGACCTCGGGATCGTGCGCCAGATCTCGTTGTAGGTTGCCTCCTCGTGCGCTCTTCGCCGGCGCGCCTTTTCCCGATCCGTGTAGGCCGTGCGCCGCGGTTGGGGATGGCGCGAGATCCCATTGTTCATGAGCGCATGGGCCGAATCGAGCACGGCTTCGACCGCTTCGATCCCGTACTTTTCCTCACAATCGGCCACGTATTCCTTGGCGAACGTCAGATAATCGAGAATGGACGTTGCGTCAGTCCACTGCTTGAACAGGTAATTGTTCTTGAAGAAATGGTTATGCCCCATTGCGGCGTGTGCCATGACGAGGGTCTGCATCGTCATGGTGTTTTCTTCCATGATGTAGTTGATGCAGGGATTAGAATTGATCACGAGCTCATAGGCGAGCGCGCGGGCACCTTTGCGATAAGCGCTCTCTTCGCGCGCAAAATGCTTTCCGAACGACCAGTGACGATACATCGACGGCATGCCGATCGACGCATAGGCGTCGAGCATCTGCTCAGATGAAATGACCTCGATCTGGTTTGGATAGATGTCGAGGCCCAATTCCCCAACGCCGATCTCCTCGATGGCGTCATAAACCTTTTGGATCAAGCGGAAGTCCCATTCCGGCCCATCATAGAGCAGGGTCGCCGACGATGGGACGACCGCAGGCATCGGCAAGTTCGATGACGTTGCCGCCTCTCCGAGCGTGGGATCGTGATTGTCAGCCATATCCGTGGTTAGCCTCACACATCAGGTTCGAGCGGTTTGGATTGCGTCCTGCTGCGCTCAGCGCGGGCAACTGTCTCGTCGGGGTCACTGCGATCCTGGTGCGGACCGCGATCGCAGTGACCGCCTACGCTGTTGCCGCAAACAGCTCCCGGAACACCGGATAGATTTCAGCAGGGTTTGACACCCGCCGCATGGCGAAATGCGGATGCTCGGATTTAAGCTCCTCGTATCCCGACCAGACGACGGAGAGGAATGGCGAGATCGAATTCTCGGAGTATGTCTCGATATAGGCGTAGTACTGGCAGATCGGGAGGATCTCACTCTTGAGAAGGCCAAGGCAGCGCGACATGTCATCGTCGAAGTTGTGCCCATCCGAGGCCTGAGCCGCATAGATGTTCCAGTCCTCGGGGGGGTAGGATTCGCGAACCACTTCGAGCATTTTGTCGAGTGCCGACGAGATGACAGTCCCGCCGGTTTCCGTCGCTTTGAAAAAGGTCTCTTCGTCGACAACCTGAGCTTCTGTCGTGTGACGGATGAAAACGAGGTCAACTTCCTGGTAGTGCCGAGACAGGAACAGGTGAAGCAACATGTAGAACCGCTTCGCCAAGTCCTTGAGATCCTCCGTCATCGACGCCGAAACATCCATCAGGCAGAACATGACTGCCTGCGTCTTCGGCCGCGGTCGCCGCTCGGTGCGGTTGTAGCGCAGGTCGATCGGGTCAATGTAGCCAACGACCTTTCGCTGAAACTCGAGCCGCGCAATGCGCTGGCGCAATTCATCGGCCTTGGCCTCGTCGCGCGGTTCCTGCGCCTCGATCGCGGCGAGTTCTGCCTGAGCCTCCTCGACCTCACGCATGCTGGGCCGCCTCAGCGCGATCCGCCGCGCGAGCGAATTGCGCAGTGTGCGAACGCGATTGAGCTTGGCCGGCGGTCCGTCGGAGGTCAGGCCCGCGCGCACGGGCTCTGGCGACTTCAGGCTCTTGAGTTTGGCCTTCACGAGGTTCGGCAGCTCGAGATCCTCAAAAAACAAGTCAAGGAACTCATCGCGCGACAGCGCAAACGTGAACTCGTCCTCGCCGGATCCGTCTGCAGAGCCCTTCTGACCCCGACCGCCTTTGCCACTGTCCGGCTTGCGGATGACGTCGCCGGGGCGAAACTCCTTGTTGCCGGGCAGCACGAAATCGCGCTGGCCGCTGTCGGACCCCAGGTGGAACGATGGTTCCTTCAGCGAGCGTGTCTTGATCTTGACGTTCTCGCCGCCGTCGATTTCGGAGATTTTCCGCTTCTTGATCGATTCCCGGACGGCCTCGCGAATCTCGGACTTGGCGCGGCGGATGAAGCGCTGACGATTGCCGAGGCTTTTCGACTTTGGATTCTTGCGTCGGTCGACGATATGCATGGCGCGTCCACGTCCTCGCGGGAGTGCGAAACTGCTGAGTTCGGCACGACCCTGTCAGCGTTGGCCGAACCATCCAAAGATCGACGCAACTGGGCGCCGGTCGTTCGCACACGATTTATGCCATTCTGCCAACGCAAGAGCCGAGGTGGCAACTGTCAGGCGAGGCCAAGAGGGCTGCTGCTCGACGTCGGATCGGGCTCTTGCGTCTCGGCATTGATCCGACGTGAGCAAAAGCCAGCCCAGCGAGGCGCCGCCGACCCGTCAGCCCGCCTTCTTCACGCGCATGTACCACTCGACGAGGCGGCGCACCTGCATGGGCGTGTAGCCCCGTGACATCATCCGTGAGACGAACTCTTCGTGCTTCTTCGCCGTCTCGGTGTCCTGCTTTGCCCCAAACGAGATGACGGGCAGCAAGTCTTCCACCTGGCTGAACATTCGCCGTTCGATCACATCACGGATCTTCTCGTAGCTCGTCCAACTCGGGTTCCTGCCAGAGTTCTTCGCGCGTGCACGAAGCGAGAACTTCACGACCTCGTAGCGGAAGTCCTTGGGGTTGGCGATGCCCGCCGGCTTCTCGATCTTGGAGAGTTCCTGATCGAGCAGCTGACGGTTCATCAGCTGGCCGGTATCGGGATCCTTGAAGTCCTGGTCTTCGATCCAAGCGTCGGCATAAGCCACGTAGCGGTCGAATAGATTTTGCCCGAAGTCATGGTAGCTTTCGAGGTAGGCCTTCTGCACTTCGTTGCCGATGAATTCGGCGTAGCGGGGCGCCAGCTCTTCCTTAATGAACTCGATATACCGATCCTCGGTCTCTTCCGGCAGCTGCTCGCGGCGGATCGCTTGCTCGAGGACGTACATGAGGTGCACGGGGTCGGCGGCAACCTCGCTGGTGTCGTAGTTGAATGTCTCAGACAGGATCTTGTAGGCAAAGCGCGTCGATGTCCCGTCCATCCCTTCATTGATGCCCGCCTCGTCGCGGTACTCCTGGATCGTCTTGGCGTGGGGATCGGTGTCCTTCAGGCTCTCGCCGTCATACACCCGCATCTTTGAAAACAGCGACGAGTTTTCATGCTCCTTGATCCGGGTCAGCACTGAGAAGCGGGCCAGCATCTCGAGCGTGCCCGGCGCACACGGCGCCGCGGAGAGCTCGCTCGAGTTGATGAGCTTGTGGTAGATCTTCACTTCCTCGGCGACCCGCAGGCAGTAGGGGACCTGTATGACGCAGATGCGGTCGAGGAACGCTTCGTTGTTCTTGTTCGACCGGAACGATTGCCACTCGCTCTCGTTCGAGTGGGCAAGGATGATCCCCTGATAAGGGAGCGCGCCGACGTTCTCGGTTCCCACATACGTGCCGTCCTGCGTGGCCGTCAGCAGCGGATGCAGCATCTTGATCGGTGCCTTGAACATCTCGACGAATTCCAGAAGGCCCTGCGTCGTACGGTTCAGTCCACCCGAGTATGAGTACGCGTCGGCATCGTTCTGGCCAAAGAACTCAAGCTTGCGGATATCAACCTTGCCGACGAGCGCCGATATGTCTTGGTTGTTCTCATCGCCAGGCTCGGTCTTGGCGATGCAGATCTGGCGAAGACGCGATGGAAACAGCTTGACGACGGAAAATTTTGAGATGTCGCCGCCGAACTCGTCGAGCCGCTTGATCGCCCAAGGGCTCATGGTGCCGTTGAGGCGCCGCCGCGGAATGCCGTAGCGCTCCTCCAGCTGTGGCCCCATCGTCACGGGATCGAACAGGCCGAGCGGGCTCTCGAAAATCGGACTCACGTCATCGCCGGCCTTCAAAACGTAGACCGGGCATTTCTCCATGAGTTCCTTCAGGCGCTCGGCGAGCGACGACTTGCCACCGCCAACCGGGCCAAGCAGGTATAACACCTGCTTGCGCTCCTCGAGACCCTGCGCCGCATGCCGGAAGAACCCGACGATCCGCTCGATCGTCTCCTCAAGGCCGTAGAAGTCCTGGAATGCGGGATAAATCTTGACCGTCCGATTGAGGAAAATGCGTCCGAGCCGTGTGTCGCGCGAGGTATCCACCTTCTCGGGCTCGCCAATCGCCGAGATCATGCGCTCGGCCGCTGACGCATACATCATCGGATCGGTCCGGCAGGCCTCGAGATAGTCGCGCAATGACATCTCGGTCTGCTTATGGCGCTCGTAGCTTTTCGTGAAAGCCTCGAAGATTTCGTCATGTCTGGTCATGTGGCTCTCGTCTCGCGTTGCGCGTTGGCCGCTCGCGTCCGGTCGTTGGCGCGAGACGACCGGCGCTGATGCTCACTCGGCAGTTCGCGGCCCCTGCAAAATCGGTTTGCAGTTCCACGAGGCAGGGGTGCGATCGCCGCCACGTCTCAACATCATGCTAGCACAACTCGAATGCACAAATTGAGACCAAGGGACGGCTGCTATTCGCTGTGGGTTAGTGCCGATTGGCCGCACTCGACGCATCTCGGTCAGGCTTGAACGTGCGTCGCATGGGGATGAACCGGCTCACACACCTCCATTGTCATCCATCTGATCGGTCGGGTCTGCAAATCCCGGACCGGGAGTGGGACAGCCTGATATTAAGGACCGCCATCGGTCGGTTTGCACGTGTAAAACAATCCATGTGATGCCGCCGATTTTCGGCCGGACAAGCGGCAGTGGCACCTGTCCATCGGGTTACACATGACGCGCCAACGTGGCCGAATACACCGCGCGAAGAGGTGCTGGTTAGCCTACTATTTAGGCACACTGCATTGTGTGGCGTGCGAGTCGCCTGATTCCGCAGCTTGCCCCCGGGCGCTTTGGTGCCTCAGCTGCGCACTCCGAGTGGCGCATCGTCGGGAAACAGCGCGAGCTCAGCCGCGGTCCGTTGGGCGGCGGTGACGAAAACGTGCGCGCCTTGCGATCTGCCGAGTTCGCTCGCGCGCCGGAGCCGCTCCCAGGCGTCGCGCTTGGACAATGAGCCTGAACGCACCGCGATCACGATCGCAAGGCGCTCGAATTCCGCGGCATACGTCGAGGAGCCAAGCTCCGTCGCGCGGGCCTGCGCCCGTTGGATCGACTGCGCCGCCAGCCTCAGGCGCCCGAGGCAGAGCGCGGCGTCTGCGAGGAGATAGCTCATGAAGGGGACCGCGATCGCAGCTTTTGTCGTGGCGTAACGGTCGATGGTTGTCTGCATCGCGGCAAGAACGCTCTCGTTGCCCGATTGCGCATCACCCCAGAGGAGCAGCCCCTCTGCGTAGGCCGCAGGCCCACCATAGGCGTAGGCCTGGGCAAGTGTTCGTGCCGTTAGCGCAAGCGCCGACACGGTCGCCAATTCGCCCCGCCACAGCGCGGCGGTTGCGCCGAGGCAGAACCCGAACGCCAGATGGTAGGTGTCGTTATCAGCTTCGCACGCTGCTGTCGCAGCATCGAGCGCACGGTCGGCTTCCATCGGCTCTGCCCTTAGCGCGTGCGCGACCGTGCTTGCAAACGTGAGGCGGCGCAGGCGCCGGGGGACAATGTCTTGGACCAGGGCATCATCCGTGCTGCGGATGAGCATCATGTAGCCGACGCGTGTCGCCTCGACGAGTTCAGGCCAAGACCGAAAACCGCCTTCGTGGAAAGCGTGCATGGCGGTCCCGTCGGCGACGAGGCCTGAACCGCCGGCCGGGAGTGTTGGAACGAGGCCCTCGAGTTCCACCAGCACTTTCCGCGCCGACCTCAGGCGCCCACGTTGGCGATAACTGTCGTGCAGCGTCGCGAGCACCAGCGCGCGCGCAATACCTGGCACCTGCGGCGAACGTCGGCTGATGGTCATCAGACGGTTGAGCGTGCGAACGACGTCATCATGTCCAGGGCCATGACGCGCTGCAAGGTCGAGTGCGCCGCGCAACAGGCATTCGAGTTCGACGCCTGGCGTCCCCTGCGGTGTTGCGCGCACCGTGAGTTCCGCTGACTTCGCGTACGCGCGGCGCATCAGGGCAACGTCGGACGTTCGTTCGGCATGACTGGCAACCCTGAGCCAAGCCCGGCCAGCTTCCGTGCGCCGACCGGCGGCTTGGAGGTGCCGAGCAACTTCAAGGTCGCGTTTGAGGGCCAAATCATGCAGCGGTTCCGCTGCCGACGTGCGATCCCGTTGGTCCCCACCGTCCGATGCGAAGACGTCATAGAGCGCGTCCGCAGCGCGGCTGTGCAGGGCCGTGCGTGCCTTTGGGCAAACCGTCGCCAGAACCGCACGCCGAAGCAGCGGATGAACGAAGCGATAGCTCTGGGCCTGGGACCCCACGTCCGCGCTGTCGGGTGCCACTCGTGTCAGATAGCCGCAGGCGCAAAGATCCTCGAGCAGCGGTCCAACGTCGGGGCTCGCCATCTGCAGCATGCGCGCAGCGATCCTGGCATCGATGTCGACGTCGAGGATGCTGAGCGCCTGAGCCAGTGGCTTGTAATTTCCCAGGCGTTCGATGTCGAGTTGCACGATTGCTTTTGCTTCCGGGCAGAGCGCCAATGCGGTGTTCGGGCTGGGAGTGCGCCCGGTTCGACGAGTTAGTGTCGACGCCGTCCGTCCAATCCCGCCAGAACGCTTGCAGCGCATCGAATGACGGCTTGGCATCGAGCGGACAAGCCGTCGTGCCATGCCGACGGCAAACAGAGGACTGCCCTCGGCAAGGCGCATGATTCGCCGCACGTCTGGGTCCGAGAGTGCAACTTTGGCATTGATGAACGTGCGCATCTCGGCGTCGTTGAGCGGCTGGAGTTCGATGATCGTTTTGCAGCCAGCTCGCGAAACCAGCGTTTTCGTGTCTCGCCCGGTTATGAGGACTGCGCAATTGTCGAGTTTCGCCAGGTCGCGCGCGAGGAGTGCTGGGCACGCGCTGCGCCCGAACTCCTGCGCCTGCCTTGCGCTACCATCTAACTGTCTGCCGTCGCTGACGCCGGCATGCTGGCCTCTGTTTGAACCACGCGACGGGCCGGGCACCGGTTCACGCCCGACAGAAGCTGACGCGCCAGCCCCGCGCCAGTTCTCGATCACCAGCAGCAAAGGTGCCTGCGTCGCGACCTCGTTGAGCAGCCCGCAGACAGCTTGGCGTGTCGCAAGGTTGAACGACTCCATCCGGGGCCCGGCCTCCGGGGCTGCAAGCAGGGCGCGAATGTGGGGATCAAGGTCCGGCGCTAGCCCAGAAACGCCGCTGCCATTGACCTCGCACGACCCCGTGAGACGCTGTGTCAGGATCACCGCTTCAAACGCTATCCTGCGAAGCAGTGCCCCTGCATCCGCGCGCGGGGAGGACATGTGTTGCAGGCGGCAATCAACCCTGATCGCTGCACCACCATCGCGCTCGAACTCTTCCGCGACGTGTCGAACGATCCATGACTTTCCACTGCCAAGCGGCCCAGCAAGCCCGACGGGCCTCGCCCCGCAGCCCCTTGCCAATGCCAAGGCTCGGGAAAGCGCGCTGCGCTCTTGGATCCGCGCCGGTTTGGAATCGAACGCGTTGGCGACCCAGCCATCGCCAAGGGCCATTCGGCGTGCATCCTTAGATGCATCCATCGATGGGCCGGAGCCCCCCCATCCGTGCAGCGAACGCGACACCATGCGCTGGTGCCAGCGTGCAATCGTGCAGTCCACGTCTTCGAGCCAGGCGTCGCGTCGCATCTCGAGGACCAGGGACGGGGAGGATTGGTCGCCCCCCCTCTGGAGCAGCCACGCGCGGTGGGCCTGCGTCAGCAGATTGCAGTAGGCGCGCGTGGCTTTGCCCGGGAGTTCACCCGGTAAGATGCTGACTGAAATTGGAGTTTTGTGCCCGATCCAGTCGAACATGCATTGGCTTGCCTCCAGTGCAGCCCAGACCGGTGTTTCGCTCACGAGGGCCGCGGGAAAGGCTGCGACGACGAGTCCGCGGTGGCTCGTTAGGATGATGCCGCCGCTCCATTCGCAGATTGCCTCGCCCTCCTGGCGGAAACGTCGCTGCACCGCTGCCTGCCATGTCGGCAAGTTCCGCTTGCGTTCGAACGCACCAACCGTGCTTGCCGTCAGTATCGCGGCATGACCGTCCAGCGGCAGCGTCGCAAGCCTGGAGACCCAGTGTGCCCAGAAGGGCACGCAGCGTTGCGGGGCATTCTCATCCGCCAGCGAAGCATTCTGAACACCTGACTGCCGGTCGCGCTTGGCTTCGCAGCTGAGCATGGTGTTTTTGGTGCGACCAAGCTTGCCAGGGGTCTGAGATGGCGCGTCCCGCTCAGCGCCGAACGCCCGGTGCTGCGAGCCGACGTACGGGGCCCGCTCGTTCAGGGCGCTGTCTGGCGCTGCGGTTGCTCTCATGGGCGCACTCCCTGCCGCACGGCGTTGTCATGATTCGGGGCGACGTTCCTCGCGGTGTTCTCGCCAAGAGCATAAGCCGCCCGGCTTTTGCCGTTGGTGAATGGGATGCCTCGAATTGAAGCCATCTCACGCCACAGGTGCAGCCGATCGCCGGTTCGCAGGTGCCGATGTTGCTGGTTGTCTTGCAATTTCGCCCAACTCGGAGCGCCTCGTTCCAGCTGCCATGCACGACACAGTGCCCATGCCAGACTTTTGCAAAAGGTGGTGCGCGCGACGGATTCCCGCCGCCCTCACCGTTTACTGTATCGAACAAAAATGGCCGCGGACCGGCTCGATCGGCCAGCGCCTCGGGCGATGCGCGCAGACCAGTGCTGCGTGATGTGCTTTACAGCGCTATGTGTTGGGTTGCGTTGACGCTCGCTTGGGGTCTCGACCCAACTGGGCACGGCGGCCGTATAGCAGCTGACGCCGTGCGTAATGCCGGGCTGGCCGCGGCAGCACAAAGCGTTGGTTACGTTGGAGAATGCTCAAGAGATGGAAGCCAAGGTGAGCGAGACCGCCTTTGATGGGGTGTCGGAACGTCCCCGCTCGGGGACGGGAGCCGTCGAGCCCGCGAACGTGCGTCGGCTGGAGCGTGCACCAGCGTCATCGTCGGAGCTGACCACGGAATCGCACGGCCCGTCTGGCAAGGCCGAGCGGCCGAGGCGATCCCTGGCCGCATGGCTCGCGCTGCAAGTTGCGCGGGCTGTGCTGCCGCTTGCTCTGATTGCCGCAGCCTTCGCCGCGCACCAGTATCTGATTGCAACGAAACCCGTGGTTGTCCCGAGACCCGTCGTCGAAACGCGTTTCCCCGTCGAAGCTGCCACGGTCGAGGTGGGTCGCGTGCAGCCAACGCTGGAGGTGTTCGGGACGACGTTCGCCGGGCGCGAAGTTGAACTGCGTGCCTTGGTCGCCGGTCGCGTCGCCGAGACAGGCCCCAACTTGCGCGATGGCGCCCGCGTCGAGGCTGGTGAAACACTCATTCGGATCGACGGCCTTGAGTATGATTTGGCGCTCGATGAGACCCTGGCGCAGCGCACCGAGACGACGGCGCGGATCGCTGAATTCGAGGCGTCGCTTGCAGTTGAACGAGCAAATCTCTCCTTCCTCAACGACCAGCTTGCGATCGCGTCCGACGACCTGCGCCGTGCCGAACAGTTGTCGCAGCGTGGCACGCTCGCAGACCGGGCCGTCGACGACAGACGCCTCGTCGTGAGCCAGCGGCGCCAAGCTGCGACCCAGGTTGAAAACTCAATCTCCGTTTGGGAAGCCCGGATTGCTCAGCAAAAGGCTGCGCTCGAAAGGCTGGCCGCGGCGGAGACCCGTGCCCGTCAGCGGCGTGAGGAGACGGTGCTCGTTGCACCATTCGACGCCTATGTTGCCGACGTCGCAACACAGGTCGGCCGGATGATGGGGATCAACGATCGGGTTGCCACCCTGATTGATCGGGATTGGATCGAAGTCCGGTTCACACTCAGCGACGCCGAGTACGGGCGCCTCGCGGCAGCTCACGAAGAGATGATCGGCAGGCCGATCTCGGTCGAGTGGCGGATCGGCGACGGAGCAGTCCGCTTTACCGGGCGCGTCGAACGCGTTGCGCCGCGCGTCAGCTCCGCGACGGGTGGCGTTGAACTCGTCGCCCGTGTCAACGATCCCGATGGCGCGGTCGCGCTGCGGCCTGGGGCATTCGTAACCGTCTTGCTCCCCGGCGTCATGTTCAACGACGTGATCTCCCTGCCCGCAGCTGCGGTGATCGGCCAGTCGCATGTGTTCGCCATCGTCGATGGCAGGCTGGAGCAGCGTGCTGTAAGCATCGTCGGCATGGACGGCGAGCGGCTGCTCGTGCGCGGCCAACTTGAGGCTGGTGAACAAGTTCTGCTGACGCGGCTTTCAGCAGCCGGTACGGGGGTTGCGGTGACGGTTGTTGGACCAGGCGCGCCATGAACTCTGAGTTGAACACGACGCGCAGGTCCTTGGCTGCGCCCGCCGACGCGACCGGGACCAATCCCCCTGGCTCGGGGCTCATCTCCCTCTTTGCGCGTCATCATACAGCGCCAAACCTGCTGATGCTCGTGCTGATCATCATCGGGATCTTCAGCCTGACGCGGCTCAACCGGCAGTTCTTCCCCGACTTCCAAGTCCCGATCATCTCGGTCAACGTGCCCTGGCCCGGCGCGAGCGCCGAAGATGTCGAACGCAATATTCTCGATGTGCTTGAACCCGAATTGCGCTTCATCGAGGGGATCGAGGAAGTCACGTCGTACGCGCGCGAGGGCAATGCGACGATCGCGCTCGAGTTCCTGCCGACGGCCGACATCCAGAAAGCTCAGGCCGATATCGAACAGGCCGTCGGCCGCGTCACCACGCTGCCGGAAGAGAGCGAGCGGCCGATCATTTCACGGGCCGCATTCTTCGAGGGCGTGGCCTCGATCCTGGTCACCGGCCCGTTTAGCGAACAGGCGCTGAAGGCCTACGCGAAACAAGTCCGCGATGGCTTGCTTGCAGCCGGGATAGACCGCGTCACACTCACGGGTGCTCGCGCGGAGGAGGTCCGGGTCTCGCTGCGCGAAGCAGATTTGCGCCGACTTGGCTTGACGCCGCAAGACGTGGCAGACCGGATCAGAGCGAACACGCAAGACCTGCCGGCCGGGACCTTGGAAGGCCGCGCTGAACTGCAGATCCGCTCGCGCGCGGAACGCAGGACGCCCGACGAGATCGGCCGCATCGAGATCAAAGCCGGCGCCGACGGGCAGCGGATCCTGCTGCGTGATATCGCTGATGTCAGGACGGCGTTCGAGCGCGACGGGATCATTGCGCTGGTCGATGGCCGCCAGGCCATTCAGCTCCAGGTCGAGCGCGCCGTGTCTGCCGACACGCTGCGTTCGATGCGCCTCATGGATGAGTATATCGAAAAGGCGCGGGCGCAACTCCCACCGACCCTTGAGCTGATCGTCTATGATGTGCGCGGACGTCTCGTGCAGCAGCGTCTCGACATTCTGACGACCAACGGGATCCAGGGGCTGATCCTCGTGCTCGTCACCCTATTCGTTTTTCTCAACGCGCGGATCGCATTCTGGACGGCTGCTGGCATTCCGATCGCGATGCTCGCCACGCTCGGGCTGATGCTTGCCACGGGCCAGTCGATCAACATGATCTCGATGTTCGGCCTGATCATGATGCTCGGGATCGTCGTCGATGATGCAATCGTCGTTGGCGAGCATGCCGCGACACTCGAAGAGCAGGGCATGCCGAGGCCGCTTGCTGCCGAGCAGGCTGGCATTCGCATGATGGCGCCGGTGACGGCTGCAACACTCACGACGGTCGCAGCTTTCCTCCCGATCACGCTCATTGGTGGACGGATCGGCGATATTCTAATCGCGGTACCCTTGGTTGCGATGGCGGCATTGTTTGCGAGCCTGATCGAATGCTTTCTCATCCTGCCCGGCCACCTGCGGCACGGCACGCCACGCAATCGGAGACCCTGGCTGTTCCGGCGGGCGTTCGATGCGTCCTTCGCAGTGTTCAGGGATCGCATTTTCGGGCCATTTGTCGACCTTGCCTACCGGTGGCGTTACACGACGTTCGCGACGCTGATCGGCTGCTTCATCTTGGCGCTCGGCCTCGTTGCCGGCGGACGCGTGTCGTTCGTGTTCTTCCCGAACTTGCCGCCGGAAAACGCCTCGGCGAACGTCACGTTCGCGCCGGGCACCCCGCGCGAGGCTCAGATCCGTGCCGTTGTGGAAATCTCCGAGGCGCTGCGCAGGGCCGAGGCGAAGTTGCTCGACAAGGCGTGGCGCGATGCGGAGGCAGCAGCGGCAGCAGGTGACGCCGATACCCGTGTTGATCAGTCCCTGGTCGTTGCCGCCGTCACAATCCTTGGGCGGTCTGGTCGAACGCGTGGGGACAATCTGGCAGAGATTGATGTTCAGTTTACGCCAACCGAGGAGCGGGTCACGCCGTTCAGCCTGATCGTCAACGCCTGGCGTGCCGAGGTCCCGAACATCGCGGGTATCGAGCGGCTTGTGATCTCGGGGCGCCGTTCAGGCCCTCCGGGTCGTGATCTCGACATTCGCCTTCAGAATGCCCCATCCGAAACACTCAAGGCTGCGGCCGAGGAGGTCAAGGCGGCCCTGACAGCATTGCCCGGGACGTCGGCAATCGACGATGATCTGCCCTACGGCAAGCGCGAACTCGTGGTCGAGCTTACACCCCGCGGCGCGGCGCTCGGGTTCACCGGACAGACCGTTGGGCGGCAGTTGCGCAACGCTTTCGAGGGCGCGATCGCCGTTCGCTTCGCGCGCGAAGACGATGAAGTTACCGTCCGCGTGCTGCGCGAGCAGGCTGGCGATGGGCTTACAGCCATGCGCTCGGTGTTCCTTGCAGCCCCTGACGGTACCCGTGTGCCGCTTTTGGAGGTCGTCTCATTTTCCGAGCGCCAGACGTTTTCGCTCGTCCAGCGGCGGGACGGCATTCGGACGGTCGGTGTCACAGCCGACCTCGATACAAACGTGTTGACCACGGAAGCTGCTATCGCGCAGCTCGAAGCCAACGTCATGCCGGGCATCGCGGCAAAGTACGGCATCAGCTACCGCTATGCCGGTCGCGCCCAGGAGAGCGGGGACAGTTTCAGGGACCTGCGAACTGGCGCGCTGCTCGCCGTTGCGATGATCTACATCATTCTCGGGTGGGTGTTCGCACACTACTGGAAGCCGCTTGCCGTGATGGCGATCATCCCGTTCGGTTTCGTTGGCGCTGTGCTTGGTCACTATGTGCTTGGCTACAACCTCACGATCATTTCGATGATCGGCCTGCTCGGCCTTTCGGGCATTCTTGTCAACGATAGCATCGTTCTTGTCAGTCGCTTGAACGAGAGGTTGCGCGATGGCGAAGACCTCGAGAGCGCTGCGACCGGTGCCGCGCGTGACCGTCTGCGTGCCGTTCTCCTCACGTCGATCACGACGATGGCTGGCCTGACGCCACTGATGTTCGAGCAGAGCTTGCAGGCACAGTTCCTCATCCCGCTCGCGATCACGATCGTGTTCGGAGTTGGAGCTGCGACCATCCTGGTGCTTGTGCTGGTGCCAGCGCTGATGGGGATTGGCCAGGATTTGGGACGCGTCGCCGGCGCCGTCGGTCGGCTTTACGGGCCTCGCCCGTCACCAGCTTCCTGAGGTGTCGCGCTGGCGACCATTGCGGCAGAGTGGTTGCCCGTGTCACGTTCGCCCCGCAGCGAAAAGCCAAGGGGAGACACCGTGACCGCACCGCATGTTGCAACCGTGAACGGCATTCGCATCGCCTATCGGCTCGCCGGCGCCACATCTGCGCCTACCGTCGTCCTGCACCATCCGCTCGCGACCAACATGTCGAGCTGGGACGAGGCGACGGAGGCTCTCTTGGCGCGCGGCTATCGTGTCTTGAGGCTCGATGCGCGCGGACATGGAGCGAGCGACGCGCCTGCCGGGCCCTATGCCTTTGAGACATTGGCTGCCGATGTGGTGGCACTCATGGATCACGTTGGGATCGAGAAGGCCCGCTTCGTCGGCCTCTCGATGGGCGGCATGGTTGGGCAATATCTAGGCTTGATCGCCCCGCACCGATTCAGCTGCCTTTCGCTGGTCTCGACCACCAGTGCTGTCCCACAAGCTGCCAAGCCGATGTGGGACGAGCGGATCGCGACAGTCAGGGCTGGTGGCATGGGCGCTGCGGTCGATGGAGCACTCGCCCGCTGGGTGTCTGACGAGGCCCGCTCAAGCCGACCCGACCTGGTCGCGCGGTTGGCGCGCATGATCGAGACAACGCCGCTAGAGGGCTACATTGGCTGGTGTAGCGCGATCAGTGCCCTCGACGTTACGGAGCGACTGTCGACAATCGATCTGCCGGTTCAGGTCGTGGTTGGTGCATTGGATCCGGCAACGCCGCCGGCTGCTGCCGAGGTGATCCACCGCCGGATCCGAGGATCGGAGTATGCAGAACTCGCCCGCCTCTCCCACATGCTGCAGCTCGAAGACCCAGCGGCATTCCATGCCGTTTTGGTCCCGTTCCTCGATGCGCACGGCCCCGCAGCCGGCTGAGCGGAGTTCTCAAGTGCGGATCGAAGGGGCGCAGAGCGCCCCTTTTTTCTGCTGATAAATTTGGCCCTACCGATAGGGCGACCGCACGGACGCTTGCCTCAGGATCTGCGCTCGATCACGCAAGCAGCAAATGGCGCGCCTCCGCGACGCTGCAGGAACCGAAGTTCACGGTCGCAACGGTTGAGCGCTACGCGGCACGCACCGGGCCCGCGCGCGAACCCATCGATGCCGGGAATCCGCGCACCGCGTCCACCGGCGCGTCGTGCGACGGCGTAGCATGCAAAGCCCCGCACAGGACCTGGCCGGGTGCCCGGGCGACGGTACTGCACATCTTGGACGAGGCTATGGGTGCCAGCGCCAGCACTGATCAGACCGAGCGACGGGAGCGATTGGGCGGCGGCCGGGGCTGCCGAAAAGCCGGCGAGTAGAATCGCCGAAACAAGCGTTGCCTTGAGGCTCATGGTGGATGTCTCCAGGTGTTGTCGTTTTGCCGAGAGCCACGCACTTCTGATGCAAGTACGCGATGGGGCTCACAAATGACTTCGGCGCTGAATGTGCGCTGAACGGTGCAGTCATCCTGCGGTCATGATTTCGATGCGCAGGGCACCATCCAGGCGCGCGGGCCGCTTCGGCCTGCGCGCGCAATCACCCAAAAATCAACAGCACGCGCTACTTCGTCTCGTCGGGAGCACGATTGTAGATGTCGTCGCTGCGCACGATATCGTCCTCGCCGAGGTAGGTTCCGATCTGGACTTCGACGAGTTCGAGCGGCACCTTCCCAGGGTTTTCGAGCCGGTGCCACTGCGTTGCAAAAATGTAGACGCTCTCGTTCTCGCGGACGAGGCGTTCGATATCCCCAATGGTGACTTTCGCGGTCCCCTGCACGACGATCCAGTGCTCTGAGCGATGGTGGTGCATCTGCATCGACAGCTTGCCGCCGGGGCGCACGTGCAACTTCTTGACTTGGAACCGGTTTCCGATCGACAGCGTCTCGAAGTAGCCCCAGGGCCTCAGATTGCGAACGTGCTGCTCGTATTCGCGCCGCCCTGATTGCCGCAGCTTTCCAACAATCGTGCCGACGTCCTGCGAACGCGATTTGTCTGCAACGAGCAGGGCGTCAGGCGTGTTGACGATGACGAGGTCTTTGACGCCGAGGGTTGCGACGAGCCCGCGGTCCGAGTGGACGTAGGTGCCCTCGGTGTCGACAAGCATGGCGTCCCCGTTGATCGAATTGCCCGAAGCGTCGGTCTTGCTGACCTCGAGCAGCGACGCCCAGGACCCGACGTCGCTCCAGCCGATGTCGATCGGCATGACGACGCTCCTTTCGGTCCGCTCCATCACGGCATAATCAATAGAGATGTCGGGACATTCCTGGAATGCGGCCCGGTCGAGCCGCAGGAACGCGCCGTCGCGGCTCGCCTTGCGATATGCCTGTTCCGCCGCTTCAACAACGGCAGGGGCGTAGCGCGACAGCTCATCGAGCAGCGTGCGGGCGTGCAAAACGAAGATGCCGCTGTTCCAGACGAAATCACCCGATGCGAGATAGGAGGCCGCTGTTTCGGCATTCGGTTTTTCGGTGAACTGGGCGACATGGAAGGCCTCTGGCCTGCCCGTCTCGAACGGGGCCCCTGTTCGGATGTAGCCGTAGCCCGTGTGCGGGCTTGAGGGCGTGATCCCAAACAGCACGAGATGCCCGCGCCCGGCGATGTTGGCCGCCGCGCGCACGGCATGACGAAACGTGTCCTCGCGCGCGATCAGATGGTCCGATGGCATCACGGCAAGGACGGCGAGCGGATCGCGTGCAACCGCATGGATCGCCGCGACGGCGACTGCTGGAGCCGTATTGCGCGCCATTGGCTCGAGAATGATCTCCGCGGCTGCCGTGCCCGTTGCCTCCAAGGCCTCGCTGATCAGAAAGCGATGATCATTGTTGCTGAGCACCACGACCGGGTCGAACTCGGGCGCTGGCAGACGCTTCAAGGCGTCGCCGAGCAGGTTTGATCCATCCTGTCCGAACAAGTCGATGAATTGCTTCGGGTACATGGCACGAGAGCGGGGCCAGAGTCGGGTGCCCGACCCGCCCGATAGAATGACCGGATGGATTGCCATGGCTCATCTTCCCCCTGCGTGATCGGGCACACGTGAGCACATGCGCGCACCGTCCGTTGCGGGCACTCCGCAAGCAGCGTCCCACCCTAATCAATGCGATTAAATACTGGGTTACTGAGACGGGAAAGCGACAGCGCGTCGATAGAGGTGCCAACTCGCATAGCCAACAACCGGCAGGATCACCAAAAGCCCGATCAGCACGGTCGCGATCGAGATCACGATCAGCGACGCAATTACAAGACACCAGACGGCCATTGGCACGGGATTGCGCCGTACGAGCCGCACGCTCGTGATCATCGCGGTCATGACGTCGACATCTCGATGATAAAGCAGCGGTACGGACACGACCGTGATTGAAAACACCATGAGCGCAATGATCGCTCCGATCACATGTCCCGTGATGAGGAAGATCATTCCGAGTTCGGTCGTTGTGATCTCCGTGATAAGTGCGCCGAGATCGAGGGCCGTTGCTCCAAAGAACGAGAGCGTGATCATCGCGGCGATGTCCATCCAGATAAAGAAGGCGAATGCGGTTATCAGCGCCATCCAGCGCAGATCCCGACTGCTGCTTTCGCGGATTGCCCGCCACACGCCGGCAAGCCCAGGGATTGTGCCGCGGCCGAGTTGGTCGGCGACCGCATAGAACGCGACCGCCACGAATGGCGCGACGAGCGCAAAGCCCATGGCCAGCGGATAGACGAGGTAAGGCAGGTTGAGCCGGAACAGCAGCGCTGCCAGAAGCCATCCGCCAACCGTGTAGAACGATGCGATCGCGGTGCTCACGACGGGAGCCCTGGCATAGTCCCCCGCGCCCTGCAGCAGGATGGCGCCGATGTCGGCAAGCCGAACTGGCTTCAGAATGAGCCCCTCGGGTGTGGCATCGGCTGGAACAGGGTTGCGGGTGTGCTGGTCAGCAGTCATCACGGCCTCGCATCGCGGAATGCGGCAGTCGGTCTGCAGTGGAAGCTTAGCGGATCGGCCGTCGCCGTCCGCTTCGCCGTTTGGCCAATAGATCAATCCTGCCATGGGCAGAAGTGACACGGTGATGTCGCTCACGGGCCGGACCGGCCTGCGGCCTGGCCCGCCGCCGTCTCGGGGGAGTTCAACAGATTCACGAGTGCCGCATGCGCCATGCCTCGGTCCTTCAACGTTTCAGTTCGGAAACGTTCCCCACGTAAAGTGAAGGGGGTTCAGATCGAACGAGAGGATGCGCCCGTGGCCTTGCTGCACGAGATGAGCTCAAACTTGCCGAGCCTGCGCCGCTATGCACGCATGTTGTGCGGAACCCAGTCCATCGGTGACGAACTGGTCCTGCTCGCATTCGAGACCGTGACGAAGATCGCAGGCGCACTCGAGCGCAGCGATGCCAGGATCGCCCTGTTCGAAGTGTTGCTCGAGTATTGGAACGGTCCGGTCGGCGCCCGCTTGCGACAGTTCTCGATCGAGCAGACCGGGCGGGCGCTTGGCGGTTGGGATGCGTCCCTGACGCCGGCCCGTCAGGCCCATCTGCTCATTGCGATGGAAGGTTTCTCGGTTGAGGCGGCTGCCTCGGCGCTTCGTCTTGAGCCTGACCGTGTCGCCGATCTCATCGCCGAGGGGGCGTGCCTGCGACACGCTGGCGACCGCGGCCGCTCGATCCTGATCATCGAGGATGAGCTGTTCATCGCAACAGAGCTCGAAGCGGCCGTTGAGGCCTTGGGCCACGAGGTGGCCGGCGTCGCTCGGACGGCGCGCGCAGCGGTTTTGCTCGGCCGCGATACGACCTTTGACTTGATCCTTTCCGACATTCAGCTGGCCGATGCGAGCACGGGCATCGACGCTGTGCGCGAGTTGACGGCGCTTCGGCCCGTACCCGTCGTTTTCGTGACTGCCTACCCCGAACGATTGCTAACTGGCGTCAAACCCGAGCCGACGTTCGTCGTCGCCAAACCGTTCAGGAGCCCCGATATCCGCGCGACGATCACGCAGGCCCTGATGTTCGCCGAAGTTCCAGGCGTCATGCTGGCCACCAAGGCGTGCAATGCTCCAGAGGTCCTCGCCCAGGCTTCACCATGATCCCGCCTTTCGAGCCCGCATCCATCCGCGTTGAGTAGCTGGAGTCAAGTCATGACAACCTGCGCGCACGAGCCGTCGTCGTCTCACCTGGACCATGCCTTTGACGCGCTGCCTCTGGGCGTCATCGTCTATGGTGTCGACTTTCGCGTTCGGTATGCCAACGCGAGCTATCATAGGATCTACGGTTTCGCGCCGGGTGCGATCGCGCCGGGTCTGCCAATCGACAAAGTGGTGGCCCTCCAGGCCTCGAGGCTCGGTCTGCCCGCTGATCAGGTCGCGGCCTTCGTCGCCAACGCGATGCGTGAGACGGACCGTCCATGGAGCCACCTCAGGCGCTTGCCGGATGGGCGCGCCGTCATGCTGCGCCGCTCCCCCCTGGCTGACGGTGGGTTTGTTGTCACCCATGAAGACGTGACCCAACAGATCCGCAATCACGAGCGCGTGCACCATGCCGCCCATCACGATGGGCTCACGGGCCTGGCAAACCGCATGAGCTTTGTGGCGGACCTCGACAGTCTGGTCGCTGACATGAGCCCGGCGACGGAAGCGATGGCGCTCATTCTCGTCGATGTCGACCGGTTCAAGCGGATCAACGACACCTACGGCCATGCGATTGGCGACCGCCTCTTGAAGCTCGTCGCAGAGCGCCTCCAGGAACTCGCTCCGACCGGGGCCGTTCTTGCACGGCTCGGCGGCGACGAATTCGCGCTCAGGGTTCCGCTCGAGCGTCCAAGCGATGCCTCTGCGCACGAGATGGCTGACCGCATGGTTCGGGCGCTCGGCAGGCCTTACACGATCGACGACCTGCTGCTGATTACGGGTGTGAGCATTGGTATTGCCCGCTTCACGCGCGAAACAGCGAGCGCAACGGAAGTCATGCGCCACGCTGACTTCGCGCTCTACCGTGCGAAATCCGAAGGGCGAGGCCGGGCCTGCGTGTTCGTGAGTGAACACGACCAGGAACTGCAAGCGCGCAACCGCCTGGAGGCGGCTATGCGGCGCGCGCTCGTGCTCGAGGACTTCGAGCTTCATTATCAGCCGATCGTCAACCTCGCGCGCCGCCGCGTCGAGACGGTCGAGGCGCTCTTGCGCTGGCCGCAAGCGGATGGAGCCTGGATTTCACCGGGCCAGTTCATACCGATCGCCGAGGAGACGGGGCTCATCATCCCGCTTGGTGACTGGGTGTTGCGCCGCGCCTGTGGGGATGCTGCGACGATGCCGCGCCATGTGCGCGTGGCCGTCAACGTCTCGCCGATGCAATTCAAGACCGGCAAGCTCGTCGATGTGGTTGCTGCGGCCCTTGCCGACAGCAGGCTCGAGCCCGAGCGGCTTGAGATCGAGATCACCGTATCTCTGCTGCTCGACGCCTGTGAAAGTACGATGGAGACGCTCCACGACCTCAAAACGCTCGGCTGTCGCATCGCGCTTGATGATTTCGGGACCGGGTACTCGTCGCTCAAATACCTGACGAGCTTTCCGTTCGACAAACTCAAGGTGGACCGCTCGTTCGTTTCGGGGCTTCCCCATTCACGCCGTCAGCTCGCCGTGCTGCGCGCAACGACCCTGCTCGGCAACGATCTCGGCATGTCGACAACGATCGAGGGGGTCGAGACGGAGGCGCAGTTGCGGGTCGCCGAGACCGAGGGCTGTGGCGATATCCAGGGCTTCTATTTCGCCCGTCCGGTGCCGAAAGGGACGCTGCCGGGGCTGATCGCAGACTGCGATCGTCGCGCGCGCGAGTGCGTCGGCTCGATGGTCACGCCACTGCGCGACGGATCGTGTCGCGAGCGCTTGTCGGTCGCAGCGGAATGATGTCCAGGGGCATACCAGCAATGGCTGTAATTTGTAGGATTTTGAATCGAGGACCTTGCGGTCGACATCGTAAAATGCATAGTACTACTTATTCGCACTATATTAAGGGCTCCGGCTCTGCCGCAATGTAGGGGGCTTGATGTCGGCTTCAGTGCTTCCCCGGGTTGAGGCGAGGCCGGCAGACCGCGCAGCGCGCGGCGTCTATGCTGGCCCGCTCTACGCGCAGCTTGCAGCTCAACTCCGCGAGCGTATCCGTTTCGAGGACTGGCGGCCCGGCATGTTGATTCCGAGCGAAACCGATCTTGCGCGAGAGTATCGCGTCAGTGTCGGCACGGCGCGCAAGGCCCTCGAGGCCCTCGAGGTCGACGGTTGGATCATGCGCAAGCAGGGGCGCGGCACATTCGTTGCCGACCTCGCTCGCCAGCAGATGGAACGCTTGTCGCGCCTCAGGGTTTCAGAGGGTGACCGGGGTCTCGATGGGTTTCTGGTGAGGCTGGTAGCGAACGAGTTCGACGATGCCACTCCAGACGAGGTGGCGGCTCTCGACCTTGCTGACGCCTCCGTAGGTTCTGCTGCGGTGGTGCGCATGGTGCGCCACTATTTCCGCGACACGCGGTGCGGCGTTTTGGAACGCGTCGTCTTTCCAGCGCATTTTTTTCCAGGCATGGAGACGATCAAGTCAGCGCCGCTCAATCTGTTCTCGATCCTCGTCGATGACTTCAGCGTGATACCGCAGCGTGGCTTCGACGTGGTCTCTATCGCGACCGCGACCAGCGACGTTGCTGCACTTCTCAGAGTGGAGCCAGCCTCGCCGCTACTTCGCGTTCAGACGACCATCACGGACAGCGATGGGCACAAGATCGCACTCGTCGAGCGTCTCGCGATGCCCTCAGGCCTGCGCTATGAGGTTGAGTTAAGCTGAACCCATAGCGCCGGCCCGCGCAGCTCTGACCCGCATCAGAAGCGAGATCCTGCTGGCGCTTCCGCCCGCGGCAGAACCGATCGAGCGGTCAGCGCTGCTCGGGGGAAACATCTCCAACCCTGAGTTCGAACCGGCCGAGTTGCTGCCCGCTCCGCTGATCGAAAACGGCGAGGTAGTCACGCCCGTCGACTTGGTACCGGATGCCGATCCGACTGTCCGACAGTGTCACATCGACGTTCGCGGCAGCCGCCGGAAGGGTGATCTGCCGCGTGACGTCGGGCGGCGTCGATGGTTTGGCGATCAGGTAGACGAGACGGCCGACGATGACGAGCATCAGGATTCCCATCAGCACGCCGAGGCCCACGACGAGCGCCTTGAGGAACGCCAGGTTCGGTGGTGCTGACGGTGCATCGGAGGCGGTGCTGGTGGGCCGATCTCGCGATAGCGGCTGTTCTGTGCGCGGCGCAGACTGCATCATGGCAACTCCAGGCTTGCGAAGACGGCAGCGCCATGGTCGACACGCCTCGTCATCGGACGACACCCGCAGGAACCATGGCCGACCCCAAAGAGCAACGCGACTCGACGCAGCCCCGACACACCGAACGCGCGGCCTCGACAGCCGCCGTGGCGAGCGGGAGCGTCAGTCACTTCGTTTGGCCGGCAGACAAGGATGTGGCGCGGCTCGACAAGGCGCTGGCGGAGCTTCTGCCATCAATCAGTCGGTCGAGATGTCAAACGCTCATTCGTGAGGGCCATGTGACGATCTCCGGCGAGACCGTCTATGACCCGAAGCAGCGATTGCTGCCGGGCGCACAAGTGACCATGCGTTTGCCGGAGCCAAAACCTGCGGCGCCGCAGCCAGAGCCGATCAGCCTCGCCGTCGTTTACGAGGATGATTATGTAATCGTGATCGACAAGCCGGCAGGACTCGTCGTCCATCCCGGCGCCGGTCATGCCGACGGCACGCTGGTCAACGCACTCATCGCGCACTGTGGGGCCAGCCTCTCAGGCATTGGTGGTATCCGCCGTCCGGGGATCGTTCATCGGCTCGACCGCGATACGTCAGGGTTGCTCGTTGTCGCCAAGACCGATGCCGCGCACCAGTCTTTGAGCGAGCAGTTCGCGGCGCATGGCCGCGATGGTCGCCTCCAGCGCCGGTACATCGCTTTCGTCTGGGGCACATTCGACAGGCCGACTGGCACCGTCGAAGCGCGTCTTGCCCGCAGCATCGCCAATCGGACGCGGATCGCCGTGGTCCGCGGCGAGCAGGGTCGACACGCCGTGACGCATTTTCGCGTGGTCGGCGAAGCGCTCGGGCAAGGCAAGGCTGCAATCAGCGTTGTCGAGGTTGAACTCGAGACTGGCAGGACCCACCAGATTCGCGTGCACTTTTCGCACATTCGTCATCCCGTAGTCGGTGATCAGACCTACGGGGCAAGCCATCAGACGATGGCGCGCGGATTTTCAGTTGCGGTGCAGGAGGCGATCGCGGCGCTCGGGCGTCAAGCGCTGCACGCCTGCCACCTTGGCTTTGTCCATCCGAAGTCGGGGGAGTGCTTGGCATTTGACGCGCCATTGCCAGCGGACATGCAGGTTCTTGCCGATCTCTTGGGCGTCGAACTGACGGACTTTTGATTCAATGTTGGCGGCGTCGGCGGCGCGGATGTCGTAAGCCAAGATCCGAGGCTGTTCACTTTGCGTTACATTATGTGACGTGACTTTAAGGTCACAGATGCGGAGTGAGCTGTAAAATGCGTTCAGACGTGGGTGTCGGGAGGTTGGCTGGCTATGGCGTTGGCCGGTGCGCAGGATGCGGGCCGCGCGATCACGGATTTGCCACGGCGACCTGAGAAGCTGGATGACGAAATCATGAGGGAGCAGGTGGCGGGGCGTCTGTCTCAGCCCCTGAAGAACGACATGAAGGGTGTTCCAATCGTCGCCGAAGGTTCCGGCGGCCTCAATCGTTACCTCGAGGAGATCCGGCGCTTTCCGATGCTGGAGCCGCACGAGGAATACATGTTGGCCAAGCGCCTCCAGGAGCATGAGGACGCTGAAGCGGCGCAGAGGCTCGTGACGTCGCACTTGCGGCTCGTCGCGCGCATCGCCATGGGCTATCGTGGCTATGGCCTGCCCATCGGCGAAGTGATTTCCGAGGGCAACGTCGGCCTCATGCAGGCCGTAAAACGGTTCGATCCGGACCGTGGATTCCGCCTTGCAACCTATGCCATGTGGTGGATCCGGGCCTCGATCCAGGAGTACATCCTGCGGTCATGGAGCCTCGTAAAAATGGGCACCACGGCTGCCCAAAAGAAGCTGTTCTTCAATCTCCGGCGCGTGAAAGGCCAGATCCAGGCGCTCGAAGAAGGCGATCTGAAGCCCGAAAACGTCAAGACTATCGCGACGCGTCTCGGGGTCTCGGAAGACGATGTCATTTCGATGAACCGTCGCCTGTCGGGGGACGCTTCGCTCAACTCGCCGCTGCGCGCCGATTCGGAAAGCGGCGAATGGCAGGACTGGCTGGTCGACGATACGCCGGACCAGGAAACGGCTTACGCCGATCGCGAGGAACTGCAGCAGCGGCGCAGTTTTCTTGCCGAAGCCATTGGCACGCTCAACGAGCGCGAGCGTCGCATCTTCGAGGCCCGTCGTTTGACCGATGACCCGATCACACTCGAAGAACTGTCGACCGAGTTTGGCGTCAGCCGGGAGCGGATCCGCCAAATCGAGGTGCGCGCGTTCGAGAAAGTTCAGAAGGCCGTTCAGAAGGCGGCGGCCGCCTGATGCCACGCGTTGAGGGCCGATACGCAACGATCGCCATGCATTCGTGACGGACGCCATTGGCGCGTCACGCGAATCGAAGAAACATCCAAGCGTGTGGAAATCCACCGGCCGGTCGCGAAAGCGGCCGTTCGCGTGCGCGTCAGATACGGGGCATTTGCCTTGGACCTGGTTTTCGGTTTGACCGAAATCAGCACTGCGAAACCACGTTACGCCAAGCGGACGAGGCAGGGACCGCTGTCAGTGCGTGACGTGAGGGCTCGTCGCACCCTCGGGTGTCCCCAGCCAAAAGGACCGCCCTCCGATAACCTGGTGCTTCGGCGAAGTCAGGACGTGCGCGAGCGCGGAACTGGCTTTCTGCTTTGGCATGCCAGGATGTGGGAAGGCCCGGAAGACGATGGAGTGGCCCATGCCGAAGCGTCTCGATACAAGGTCCGTTCTGGTCATCGGTAGCGTTGTCCCACATGGACTCAGTTTGATCGTCAGGAGCAAGCGCAGCGAGATCTCCTGGATTGCAAACGATCTCGAGTGGCTCCGAACGTATCTATGGCGCCTCAAAACGCCTTACCCTCCGTGTCTTGCTTGATCCGCCAGTGGCGGCGCCGAGTGCGCAGCTAGATTGATCGCGACGAACCGGCGGCGTCCCTGCCGGTTCTGTCGTCTCGTGTTCCGTCACTCACGCTTCCTCCCCACCGTCTGCAGTCTCGCCTGCCAAGCGTTAGTGACAAAAGCAACACCGGAATCATGAAGTTGCTCGTGTTCCCTTTGCCTCCAGCACGTGGTCAATCGGATGCTGAAAAGGGAACCAAGTTTCGGAGGCGGAACACGAGGGATCAGTTACCCACTTTCCAAGGTTCGCCGTAGAGGTTGCCGTGCGCGACGCGCGAACTTCGGAAAGCGGGTACTCGCAAGGCTTCAAGTATTCGGTGTCGCCTTGCCACGGTCACCCAACGCGTCTGGCGGCTTCTTCAAGGACGCGACGATGCGGCACTGACGAGGAAGCAGCTGTTGGTCGATTGGAACGCGAAGTATAAGGATGCGCCGGATGGGTTGTTCGGTGCGCAGCCGTCCCAGTATCTCCGCGCCGTGTTGTCGCGCCCGGATGCCGCAGCCCGCCGCGCCCTGATGATTGCAGACGGTGACGGTCGCAACAGCAGGTGGCTTGCACGGCTCGGCCTGCACGTCGTCGCACAGGATTTGTCGACCGTTGCGGTTGAAAATGCGCGTGCACTCGATCGGCTGGCCGGCGTTAGCGTCGAGCGGTACGTTGGCAGCATCGAGGATGGCGCGCCCGTGCCATCAGCATCGGTCGAGCTTGCCGGCGTCTTCTATCTCCAGGCGCCCCGAAGTGTTCGAAATGCAGCGGTGCGCGCGGCGAGCGAGGCGGTCTCTTCGATGGGGCTCGTCGTGATCGAGGGTTTTGCAAGCTCAAGTCCTTGGCCAGGCATCAGCTCACGGTCACTCGACGACACTCTAGGGCTCGGTCCCGCCACCAATGATCTCAGATACGACATCGATGAGCTGCTTGGCTGGTTCGAAGGCTTTGCGGTCGTCGAGGCATTCGTTGGCCATGTCGAGCTGGACGAGGGCGCACGTCATCAAGGGCTTGCCCGTGTCGTGCGGGTGCTGATGCGCAAACTTTGACGGCGACGCTCAGCGCGTGATCGGGCGACTGTCGCGTTGGGTCTTTTCGGCATGCTCGTCATGGAGCGGAATCGCGGTATCGAAGCCTGATTGGATCTGGCCGATGCACGGGGAGACATGCTGATGGGACTGATGAAACCGCCGGGACTTATTACCTTCCTGGTCACCGTTGCGATCGCTCTCACAGCACTTGTCGCGCAGGTTGGTCTCGCCTTTGCGCCGCTTACGCCGATTGCGTTCTGGATCTTGCTTGGTGCGTTCGTTCTGTTGGCGCTCGGTGCCGTAACGCGAGGCCTCTGATCCTGGCCCGGGCAAGGGCTAACCCGACGGCGGCTGTGCGATTGGCGTAGGGCTGCTCTGCTTGTGATCGAGCCGAACTATGTCGTGAACGTGCTGCGCTCGATCAGGGATGCTGGTGCGAACTCTCTGATCGCTTCAATCACATCCTCGGCTTGGCCCTCGAGCGCCTGCAGATCGACAACGAGCGGGGTGCCGTAAGAAAGTTCGTTGATCCACGCGCGCAATGGCGATCCACTGACACGCTGCGTGCCAGTCGTCATCGGATGAATACAGAGCAAGACACTGAAGCGGCCGCCGCGAGCGCGAAGCGGAACAGTGACCATCCGCTCGATCGTCTCCCATCGGAAAGGCATGTCGACGAGCCCCGGCAACGCGAGCCCCTCGGGCGCGACAATGACGTCAACCTTCGGCTTGGCCCCAATTTGATCGCCGATCGCCGCGATGGCGGCGATCAAGACAGCCCAGACCAGAAGGCCTTCCCAGGTCCCGGCAGCGTTAGTCGTGATGTGGATCGCGCCGGCCGTGATCAGCACCACGGCCAGCAAGATGCCCACCGTTTCTCTCCGCTTCCTGGCGGACCATCGAAAGTGGGCCCATCCGGGCGTGTGCTCAGGCTCGCGATCCAACAGTGACGCCATGGCAAACCTCGAATGCGCCTCGTCTGCTGATTGAGCAACGCTGCAACGGCCACTCACGGCGTGGCCGCAGACGGCGGGAAACGCTAACCCTTATCGAGCTGCTTGAGCGCCTCGAGCCGGGGCATCGAGACCTTGTTGTAGCCGCAGTCGACGAAGTGGACCTCGCCGGTCACGGCCCCAGCCAAGTCCGAGAGCAAGTAGAGCGAAGTTCCGCCGACCTCGTCCAGCGTCGGAGTCCGGCCAAGCGGCGCATGGTCACGTTGCCAGTTGAAGATGTAACGCGCGTCGGAAACACCAGAGCCCGCCAAGGTCCGCATGGGTCCTGGCGACACGGCATTGACCCTTATCCCGTGTCTGCCGAAGTCAGAGGCGAGATAGCGCACCGAAGCCTCGAGGGCGGCTTTCGCGACACCCATGACATTGTAGGATGGCGTCCAGCGCGTGGCCCCCTCGTAGGTCATGGTGATCATCGATCCGCCATTCGGCATGAGATCGGCTGCGCGCTTTGCGACTTCGGTGAACGAGAAGCACGAGATGACCATCGTGTTTACGAAGTTGTCCCGCGTCGTGTCGGCGTACCGGCCCTGAAGCTGCGTGCGGTCCGAAAAGGCGAGCGCGTGGACGAGGAAGTCCATGCTGCCCCACTCGCTGCGGATCGTCTCGAACACCTTGTCGACGCTGTCGAGGTCGAGCACGTCGCACGGCATGATCAATTTCGAGCCGACCGATTCCGCGAGCGGGATTGCGCGGCGACCGAAGGCGTCACCCTGGTAGGTGAAGGCCAGATCCGCGCCATGGGCGGCGAGCATGCGCGCGACACCCCAGGCGATCGAACGGTCATTGGCCACGCCCATCACGAGACCGCGCTTGCCGCCCATGAGTTGTGTTTGAGGTTCGGGTCGAGTTTCTGTCATGACGATCCGTGGTTTGGGCCTTGGCCGGTGCGTCGCATTGCCAACATGGAGGCGCCTGCGTCCCGCGTGCCTCTGACGTCTGCTCCGAGCTGCGCTTCGGCTGGATGGCGCTGTCAGTCAGCAGGCGCATGACCGCGTTTGGTGCGGCGGCTCTTACGATTTAATCACCGCAGCCCCTGCTGTCGCTCACGCCAACCCGTGCATGCCTCGCGCCTGTCACTCAAGCCTCTGTCGCAAATAGGGTTTATCAGGCAGCGCCGCTGCGTTGGGGGTCAATGCTCAAAGCGCTGGATGATCAGGCTCGCATTCGTTCCGCCGAAACCGAAACTGTTCGACATGATCGTCTCGATCCCCGCTGCGTCTTTGAGCTTCGTGATGATTGGCAGATCGGCGAAGTCATCGTCGAGGTTGTCGATATTCGCGCTGGCTGCGATGAAATCGCCTTTCATCATAAGCATCGAGAAGATCGCTTCCTGCACACCGATCGCTCCGAGCGAATGGCCCGTCAATGATTTCGTTGCAGAAATGGCGGGGATCGCGCCGCCGAACACTTCGCGCAGCGCCTCGGCTTCCTTCTTGTCCCCGACTGGGGTCGCAGTTGCGTGCGGATTGATGTAGTCGACTTTGGTGATCGGCTCGCCGTGCAGGCCAGAGAGCGCCTGCCGCATGCAACGGACAGCGCCTTCGCCGGAAGGCGCGACCATGTCGTAACCGTCAGATGTCGCGCCGTAACCGACAATCTCGCCATATATTTTGGCGCCGCGCGCATTTGCGTGCCCGAGTTCCTCAAGGACGAGCACGCCTGCGCCACCGGCGATCACGAAACCATCCCGATCCCGATCGAACGCGCGGCTCGCCTTGGTTGGCGTATCATTGTGGCGCGACGACATTGCACCCATCCCGTCGAAAAGCACCGACAGCGTCCAGTCGAGTTCCTCGCAGCCGCCTGCGAACATGATGTCCTGTTTGCCCCACTGGATGAGTTCTGCAGCATTGCCAATGCAATGTGCCGACGTCGAACAGGCAGACGAGATCGAGTAGTTCACACCCTTGATCTCAAAGCTCGTCGCGAGCACCCCCGAGGGGCCTGAGCACATGCCCTTCGGAACCTCGAAGGGTCCGACCTTTTTCGGGTCTTTCTCACGCGCGGTGTCCGCTGCCCAGACGATCGCCTTGGTGGAGGGGCCCCCGGCGCCGACGATGATGCCGGTGCGTTCATGGCTGACCTCGGATTTCTCGAGGCCGGCGTCCCTGATGGCTTGGTCCATCGCAATATAATTCCAGCCAACACCCGCTTCCATGAAGCGGCGCGGTTTGCGCGGCACGAGTGCTTGCCAGTCGAAAGCTGCCGGCGCGCCATGAACCTGACAGCGAAACCCGAGCCTCGCGTAATCGTCAGCGCGCGTGATGCCCGACCGCCCTTCGCGCAGGGATGCGGTGACCTCCTGCAGCGAATTACCGATGCTGGAGACGATCCCCATACCGGTCACCACGATGCGCCGCCTACTCATCGTCGTCTCCCAAACTTGGAGCCTGTCGTGTTCTTCAGTCACTCAACCGAACGCGACAACCGAAGTCCAGCGTGTTGAGCGCTGGTCGCCACGCGTCGGGCGTCGCGCCATAATTGACCTATGTGCGCAGCACACTGGTCGTCAATTAAGGCGCGATCAGCACCACGCTAAGCTATTGATTTCGCAAATGTCCTTCAATGTGTTGCCCATGCCCATTGCGTCCCGAAGTTCGTTTCGGCGCCTGACGAAGATGACAGCCGAACTACGCACGGCGGTGACCAGGCGCGGGAAGGGCCTGCATCGCGGGACTGAGCAGGGCCCCGAGCCCCCGAAGGACCAAGCCCCGTCACGTCGTCGGACCTCTCGGCACCGTCGGACGGACCGCCTGGATCCCTTGCCGACTATTCTTCCTGGGACTTCAACAGAACCCGCAAGTCCTTCGCCGTATAAATCACCTCGCCGTCCGCGATCAGCTGGCCATCGGCTTCAGCCAGCTTGATGCGGCGCGCGATGACGCGCTTGACATCAACAACGTATTCGAGCGCACCGACGGATGGCGTCACCTCTCTGGTGAACTTTACCTCACCAACACTCGACGCTCGACCCTGCCCGGCAAGCCCGAGCCAGCCGAGATAAAACCCTGTCAACTGCCAGAGAGCATCAAGGCCCAGGCACCCCGGCATCACAGGATCGCCCTTGAAATGGCAAGCGAAAAACCAGTCGCAGTTCGCATTTCCCGCCACCGGAAGGTGAGCCCTGATCTCACCCTTGCCGTGGGCGCCACCGGTTTCGCTGATCAGCGAGATTCGTTCGAACATGAGCATCGGCGGCAGCGGCAGCTGCGCATTTCCACGACCGAACAACTCGCCGCGCGCGCAGGACAGCAGGTCTTCATAGGCGAAGCTGCTGCGGCGTTCCGTCATCGACACCCCCCAAATCAACCGTCACGGCGCTCGACTGCGGCAACGCCTCCTCAGCACCGGGGTGCTCGAGACCGCTGCCCGAGCGCTCCGAAGCGCGACTGCTAACACGATGTGGCTGGCACATGAATAGCAGTCGGCGGGAAAACTCCGCCGCTGCAGCGAAGGTCTGCCTTTCCAGATGCGACAGAAGCCGCGCTTCACAGCATCGCGAGGGCACGATTGCATAGCCTTTGCTTGTGCAGGTCCGCTTGATCTAGGATCAGCCCTGCGCTTTTGGGTTGCGGCCGGTGCCACCTGACGGATGTCCGCTTCCGCACAATCGCGCGCGTCCCCTGCGGTCGTACAGACCGCCAAGCCTAAAGCTCTACTCCCGGAGGAAATGTGATGGCGCTTCGCCGCGTTCTTCGTGCCGCCCTGGCCTCGGTCGTGCTCACTGGCGCGCTCTCAGGCGCGCTTCTGGCCGCGTCGTGGCCTGCAGCCGCCAGCGAACTCAAGATCGGCATGATCACCACCCTTTCCGGCGGAGCTGCCGGCCTCGGCATCGATATTCGCGATGGCTTCCAACTCGCCCTTAAGAAGAAGGATGGAAAGCTCGGCGGTCTTGCCACGCGTCTGGACGTTGTCGATGACGCCCAGAAGGTCGATGCCGCCAAGCAGATTGCGACGCGCATGATCGAGCAGGACAAGGTCGACATCGTCACGGGCGTCGTGTTTTCAAACATCGCGCTTGCGGTCGTGCCGACCGTGACCCGGGCCGGAAAATTCTACATCTCGCCGAACGCCGGCCCATCCCAGCTCGCTGGCGAGAACTGCGACCAGAATTTCTTCAATGTTGCTTGGCAGAACGACAACCTGCACGAGGCGGCAGGCCAGTACGTCCAGGACCTTGGCCTCGGGCCCGTCTACATCCTTGCGCCGAATTATCCGGCGGGCAAGGACGCGCTCGAAGGTTTCAAGCGCTTCTATAAGGGCGAGATTGCTGGCGAGACGTACACGAAGCTCGGCCAGGTCGACTATGCGGCTGAGATCGCCAACATCCGCGCAGCCAATCCGAAGGCCGTGTTCTTCTTCTTGCCGGGCGGCATGGGGATCAACTTCGTCAAGCAATACCAGCAGTCTGGTCTTGCCGAGCAGGCGCCCCTGTTCGGCCCGGGCTTCTCGTTCAGCGAGGACATTCTGACGGCCGTCGGAGACGCCGCTCTCGGTGTCATCAATACATCGCAGTGGAGCCGCGACCTCGACACGCCGGAGAACAAGGCCTTCGTCGAGGCCTTCGTCGCTGAGTATGGCCGCCGCCCGTCGCTTTATGCGAGCCAGGGGTATGATGCGGCGATGTTGATCGATTCGGCCGTGGCCGCGGTCGGTGGCGATGTGTCGGATGCGGCCAAGTTCCGAGACGCCTTGAGAGCTGCCGATTTCAAATCGGTCCGGGGCGCATTCCGCTTCAACACGAACCATTACCCGATCCAGGACATCTACGCCCGCCGGGTCGTGAAGGCAGCTGACGGGTCGTACACGAACGAGATCGTCAAGAAGGTGTTCTCGGACCACGGCGACGCCTACGCAAGCGCGTGCAAGATGTGACGACGCTTGTGTTGCGGTCCCTGCAAGGGGACCGCGCCTTCCGGC
>JBHJOC010000023.1:0-11579 GCA_050330095.1 Hyphomicrobiaceae bacterium | reverse complement strand
GCCACTTCGGCATCGATACGGCATCGATTCTTGCGGCTGCCTCCAACATCGGGATCGGCCGGCCGGTCCGGTATGTAACGCCGGCAGCGCGCTAACCGGAGGGCCAGGCCGCAGGCCGTCGCGGCCCGCGCGCGACGATAACACCTCTGCGCCGGCTCACGCGACGCCGAGCGCCGTCGGCGGTGCGAAAAGCGGGTGGGCGGTCGAGCCGCTTGCCAGATAACCGACCACGCCCTCGGCGAGCGCCGGCGCCAGCAAGAAGCCGTGCCGAAACGCACCGTTGACATGAATGACGTCCCGCGTCGCCGCCAAGGTCCACCGGGGAACGTTATCGGCGAAGGCCGGGCGCACGCCAGCGCCGAACTCGAGGATCTCAGCCTCTGCAAAGCCCGGGTGGAGCGCGTAGGCAAGACCCAAAAGCTCAAGAGCCGACCTGACTGTCATGTCTGCTCGATCCTCCGTCTCGATCACCGTCGCGCCGACCAGGAAGCGCTGATCGCTCCAAGGCACCACATAGAGGGGATGGCGGGGGTGCAGAAGGCGGACCGGCCGCAAGAGCCGCAGGCCCTGACACCGAAGCAGGACGCGCTCGCCGCGCACGCCCCTGAGCGCAGTCACCTCGGGGCGCGCGGCCAGCCCGCGGCAATCGATAAGAGCCTCTGCTTTAAACCGTTCGCGTGCCATGGAGAGTGCCGACGGCAACGAGGCAGCCGCCATGCCGTAGTGGAATCGGGCGCCCGCAGCAACAGCGTGGTCGGTCAGAGAGGCCAGCGCATCAGGCGTCGTCATGTGCGCCTCGTCGGGAAAGTAGAGGGCGCGCGTGAAACGGCCGGCGAGATCGGGCTCGAGCGTCGCGAGCGCATCTGCAGCGATCAACTGGTGGCCGGTCGTTGCACGCGCGAAGCGGTCGAGCTCCGTGCGATCGCGTTGGGCTGTAACCACGATGGACCCGTTCGTCGTGAGATCGGGAAACGTGCGCCGCCAGATCGCTGCGCTGGCCAGACCGAGGTCGCGTACGACGGCGGGTGCCGTCTCGCCTTCACAGTGCGGCGCGATCATTGCGCCGGCGTAGCGGCTCGCAGACCTTGCAAACGCGTTGCTTGCCGGAGCCTGCTCGAGCACGTCAACGCGTGCTCCGGCGCGCGCTGCAAGCAAGGCCTGCCACAGTCCGAGAATGCCGGCGCCGATGACCACGATGCGCCGGCCGGACAGTTGCATGGCGCCGTTGTCCGGAAGGGTTTCTGCGGAGAACGTCGCCGCGTCGGTCGCCATGTCAGTCCCCAAGGTGTTCAAGCGCACGACTTTTTGGGTCCATCGCGCGGAGCGTTGCTGGGCGCTTGTGTTCCGTCTTCGACACTTGGTTTCCTTTGCAGCACCCGATTAACCAAGTGTCGGAGGCACAGGGAACACGAGCAACGTCACGCTTCTGGTGTTGCTTGTGTCACCAATGCTTGGCAGGCGGGACTGCAGAAGGTGGGGACCAAGCGCTTGTGACGCAACACGAGTGCCGCGGTCTCGCTCTTCGTCTCCCGAGCCGAAAGCTTCGGAGGCGTTCGGACTTCGAAGCGGGCTCGAAACTGGAGCAGGGGCTGCGCGCGTGCAGCCACTCCGTCTCATCTGTCAACGCCCAAGCGCAACACCCTCGCGACGCGGGTCCGCCCCGCCGACCAATTGCGTCCCATCGCGAGCGACAATGTGCAGCCCCGAGGTCATCAGGTCGGGCACGATCCGGTGGCCGAACGCACGAAGGTTGAGTGCATACCAGATCGGCGGCGGGGCTCGCCACAGGCGCGCCAAAGTGCCGCTTGCAATCCCGGGCTCCACTTCGATCTCGAAGGGGCCACCGCGACTGCCGAAATTGACGAGTTCCGTCGCGGCCTGTGGATCGAGGCGCCAGTCGATCATCGCGACCAGTGCCTTGATCACATAGAGGATGATGCGACTTCCACCTGGTGAACCGAGAACCGCGACGGGCCTGCCGGTCGCATCGAAAACAATCGTCGGCGCCATCGATGATCGCGGGCGCTTGCCCGGGCCGACGGCATTGGCAACGGGGCGCCCGAGCTCATCGACGGGGCGCGCACTGAAGTCCGTCAGCTGGTTGTTCAGCAAGAAACCCGCTGCCCAGAGCCCGGAGCCGAAGGCCGACTCGATCGTACTCGTCATCGCGACCGCATTGCCGTCGGCATCGATGACTGAGAGGTGGGTCGTGCCGTCCGCCTCGGCGGTCGCGTCCGCACCACGCATCGCGTGCTCGAACCCCGGAGGGAGACCTGGCTCCACCAGCCGCGCCGCCCGTCGCTTCGAAATGAGGCTACGCCGCGTGGCCACGTACTGCCCATCGAGGAGCGTGTCCGGCACCGCGACGTAGTCAGGGTCGGCGATATAGCGGTCGCGATCCGCATAGGCGAGCTTCTGGGCCTCGGCGATCAGGTGCAAGGCCGGAATCGACATCGCCGGGCGAGAACCGACCTCAAACGGTTCGATGAGCGCAAGGGTCTGTGCAACCGTGACCCCGCCAGATGAGGGCGGGCCCATCCCACAGACATTGTGGCCCCGATAGGTCACACAGACCGGCGGGCGCTCGACAACACGGTAAGTCGCGAGGTCCTCGCGCGACAGGGCACCCGGATAGTTCGGTGCATTGCGAACCGCAGCCACGATCTCGCCTGCAATGCGCCCCGAATAAAAAGCTGGCGCGCCGCCGGCAGCGATCTCTTCCAGGGTTGCTGCAAACGCAAGATTGCGAAGCACGGTTCCAGCGGCGATCGCCTCGCCGTCGGCATCAAAGAAGTATCGTCGCGCCGCGCCATCAAACCGCTTCGGACCCTGGAAGCGCAACAGGATCGCAAGCCTCGGAGAAACGGCGAAGCCCTCGCGCGCCAATCTTATCGCCGGCTCGAACAGCACGCGCCAAGGCAGTTTGCCATGGCGCGCGTGGGCCTCGGCAAGCAGCTGAACGAGGCCCGGCGTGCCGACGCTCAAGCCCGAGTGCACGCGCTTTGGCCAGGGAACAGGTTGACCATTGCGGATGAAATGGGCCGGCGTCGCTGAGGCAGGCGCCGTCTCGCGGCCATCCAGTGTGGTGAGCGTGCCTGAGGCCGCATCCCAGTGCAGCAGGAACGCGCCGCCTCCGACCCCCGAGGACTGCGGCTCGACCAGGTTCAACACCAACTGCGTCGCAATCGCGGCATCAACGGCACTTCCACCCCTATCGATCATGGCAAGACCCGCCGCGACCGCCAGCGGATTTGCAGCCGAGATCATTGCGCGGTCTGCTGTGGCAAGCGCGCGCCCGGAGAAGCCGGTTGCGGCTTCGGGCTGTACCGTGGTGCGCTGGGCAAGTGCCAGCGGAGCGCATGCGAGGAGGAGCGTGGCGGCGCATGTGACAAGAGCGATCATGCGGTGTGCGCATGAAGAGCCTTGGGCAGCGGCATTGCGCGCAGTCCGCCCGAGGCGGTCTCGATGGCGCTTTTCGACCGACCAACGCATCAATGAAAATCCCTCGACCGCGGCAGGATGCGTTCGACATACTTTGGCACGACACGCTCGTTGCGGGGGTGCCCCGCCGAGCGCGGAGGGTCGGGCGATCTTGCAGAACCAGGATCAGGACGGCGCACTTCGTCAGCGTTGGCGATCGGTATGACCATGTCATCTGCCCATTCCGATAATGTCAGGAGCAGGGCGCTGCGGTCTTCGATCCGCCGACTGACGACGTGAATGATGTCCTCGTGTCGCTGGATGGTGCCGTGAACAACCATCAATCGCGCCGTCATGATGGTTGTCCTGAACCGCTCCAAAGTCTTTGGCCAGACCACGATGTTGCACACTCCGCTTTCGTCTTCGAGCGTCATAAAGACGACGCCCTTCGCCGAGCCCGGCCGTTGCCTGACGAGTACGACGCCTGCCACGCCAACACGTGCACCATTCGCAAGCCCAGACAGCGCGGAGCACGTCAAAATGCGCTCGCGCCGAAGTTGATCCCGCAGCAAAGCAACGGGATGGGCTTTCAGCGACAGCTTGAGCGTCTGGTAATCGTTAATGACGTGCTCGCCGAGGCTCATCTCGGGGAGCGCAACCTCGGTCTCGCTGCCGTGCTCTCGTGTTTCGGACCACGTAAAGAGCGGCAGCGGCGTGTCGCTGCCGAGCCCTTTGACATCCCAAAGCGCCGACCGTCGATCGAGGTCGAGCGACCGGAAGGCATCGGCGGCTGCGAGCCGCTCAAGGCTTGCACGTTTCAGCCCGCTGTGACGCCATAGCAGGTCGACGCTTGTAAAGGCGCCTTTTGCAGCACGGGCCGACACCAACCGATCCGCTTCGGCCTCGCCAAGGCCGTCAACCATTCGAAGCCCTAGGCGCACGGCGGGCGATGGCGATCCCGGCGCTCCTTCTAGGGTGCAGTTCCACTCTGAGTGATTGATGTCGGGCGGGCGAACATCGACGCCGTGCTCACGGGCATCGCGTACCAGCTGAGCCGGCGCGTAAAAGCCCATGGGCTGCGCGTTGAGGATCGCGCAACAGAACGCTGCTGGATAGTGACACTTGATCCAGGATGAAACGTAGACGAGATGCGCGAAGCTTGCGGCATGGCTTTCGGGAAAGCCGTACTCTCCGAAGCCTTTGATCTGATTGAAACAGCGTGCAGCGAACTCGCGCTCGTAGCCACGCTCGACCATGCGCTCGACCATCTTCTCCTCAAGCAGGTGGATCGTACCGCGTTTGCGGAACGTCGCAAGCGCCCGGCGCAAATCGTTGATCTCGCGCGCGTCGAACTTTGCTGCTTCCATGGCGATCCGCATCGCCTGCTCCTGGAACAGCGGGACACCCTTGGTCTTGCCAAGGATCCGCGCGAGTTCGTCAGCCGCTCCGTGCTCGGGCGCGGGAGAGGGATAAGTCTCGGGCTCGAGGCCGTTGCGCCGGCACAGATAGGGATGGACCATATCACCCTGGATCGGTCCCGGCCTGACAATCGCAACCTCGATCACAAGGTCGTAGTAGGTCCGAGGCCTGAGACGCGGAAGCATGTTCATCTGCGCGCGGCTCTCGACCTGAAAGACGCCGATGGAATCGGCGCGGCAGAGCATATCGTAAACGGCAGGGTCCTCCCTCGGGACGCTCGCAAGGGTCAGACGACGCTGGTGGTGATCGCCGATCAGGGCGAGCGCGCGGCGGATACAGCTCAGCATGCCGAGCGCAAGGATATCGATCTTGAGCAGGCCCAGCGCCTCTATATCGTCCTTGTCCCACTCGATGAACGTGCGGTCCGCCATGGCAGCGTTGCCCACCGGTACGACGTCGATCAGTGGGCCTCGGGTGAGCACGAAGCCCCCGACGTGCTGGGAGAGGTGGCGAGGAAACCCGATCAGGGTATCGGTGAGCTCGAGCACGGTGGAAAGCAGCGGATCATCAGGGTCGAGCCCTGCTTCACGAACGTACGTCTCGGGGAGCGCTCCGCCACCGCGCAGGCCCCACACCATGCCGGCGAGCGCCGAGACGACGTCGTCGCCAAGACCCATCGCCTTGCCGACTTCGCGCACCGCCGAGCGTGCCCGATAGCTGATCACCGTCGCGGTCAATCCTGCACGATGACGACCATAACGGGCGTAGATGTACTGGATGACCTCCTCGCGTCGCTCGTGCTCGAAGTCAACATCGATGTCCGGCGGCTCGCGGCGCTCTGGCGAGATGAACCGCTCGAACAACAGATCGACCTCGGTCGGGTTCACGGCCGTGATGCCGAGGCAATAGCAGACGACCGAGTTGGCAGCAGAGCCTCTGCCCTGGCAGAGAATGCCGCGTCCGCGGGCAAAGCGGACGATATCCTCAACGGTGAGAAAATAGCGCGCGTAATTGAGCTCCGCGATGAGTTTCAGTTCTTTTGCAATCGTGCGTTCCACAGCTTCGGGGAGCGCTTCACCGAACCGCCAGCGCGCGCCATTCCAGGTGAGCGCCTCCAGGTGGCTCTGGGCGTCGAGCCCTGCAGGAACAGGTTCCTCCGGGTACTCATAGACGAGGTCATCGAGCGAAAAGCGGCAGGCATTAGCGATCTCGATCGTCTGCCGCAAGGCCTGGGGCGCATCGCGGAAAAGCCGCGCCATTTCGGCTGGTGACTTAAGGTGCCGCTCGGCATTCGCCTCGAGACGTCCGCCAGCCTCGGCAATGGTGGTCTTGTGGCGAATACAGGTGAGCACATCCTGGAGCGGTCGGCGGTGCGGCGCGTGATAGAGAACATCGTTGCTGGCAACAAGGCTGACGCCAAGCTCGCGCGCGAGGCGATCGAGCATTGCAAGCCTGGTTTCATCTGCTCCGTCGTAACGAACCATCGCCAGCAGCGCGATTCGTTCAGCGCTGCTCAACCGGCAGGACAGCGCTGCAAGTGTCGCGCTGGCCTGGGCGATATCGTCTTCGACACGTGAGGGGTCTGTTGCTGCCCAGGAGCGCGGCGGGACGATCAGTAGGATCTGGCCTTCTGCGTGGGCGGCGAGATCGTCGATTGAGAAGTCGCACGTACCCTTTGGCGCGCGCATGCGGCCAAGTGAGATCAGACGCGACAAGCGCCCGTAAGCTGCGCGATCCGTCGGCAGACAGATGATTTCGGGCCAGTCGTCGATCACGAGGCGGGCGCCGACGATGAGCCTGAGGCCGACCTCCTTTGCGGCAACGTGGGCGCGCACCACACCTGCAAGCGTGTTGCGGTCTGCAATGGCGAGTGCGTCAAGCCCGAGCGCTTTCGCCTGTGCAACGAGTTCCTCGGCATGCGAGCCACCCTCGAGAAATGAGAAATTGCTGACCGCCGATAGCTCTGCGTACCGCATGGCCCCTCACGCAAACAGTCCGTGGACGTACCAAGCCGGCACGCCGTGGCACTCGGCTTGCTGGTAGAGACCTGAGCGAAAAACCCAGTATCGGTTGCCATGTGCGTCTTCGAGCACATAGTAGTCGCGCGGCCTTGGAATACGGATGGACGGCGGATCGTGGCTCTCGGCAATCGGCGAGGCATCCTTCTGGCTACCCCCTTGGACCCGACACGCTTGCCCCTCGCCACGTACCACAGCCACGAGTTCGGGGAGATGGCGCCACCACTCCGGTGCAATCCGTTCAGGCCCAGACGCCCTGGCGATCCGGCACCTGGCCTTGCGCCATCGGAACAGCGACGGCGGTCCCTCGGGCAGCTCTGCGATCACCTCGATCGGCTCGGGCGTCGCCAGCATCAATAGCGGCCTTTTTGAACGCACCGCCGTGACGGGGGCAGCGCTCGCACCCCTTGGCTTGGCACCAGATTGGTACGCGATCGCTGACGCAAGCCTGGACGCACGCTCCGGCAGGTGGCTGTCTGAAGCGACCGCAAAGCAGACGTTTCGAGGGCCAACCCGATTGCTCAGCCGATCGATGAGAAGGACGAGACATCGCTCTATTTCTGCCGCATCCTCGACTGCACTGTCACCGTCACTGGCCGGCCCGAACCTCGAGACCAGGGCGGATTGGATTTCGCAGACACGGCCGACCGAAACCGCCTCGAGCGTCATGGCATCGACCCCGTCGCCCGCATCGAGCGTCTCGAGCTTCGGCATGAGCAGAAGCGTAAAATGGCTGGCATCAAAACTTGGATGTGACAGCCCTGCGCGCACCTCGGCCCGGCTCCCATCGGATCGATAGAGCTTCAGGCAAAGACGCCGAGCCCCCTCGCCCGCCAGCTCCAGTTGCCGTGCCAGATTCGCGCTCAAGTCCCAGAGCGAGGTCTCAAGGCCAGCAGAGCCAATAAGGGGCGCATCAAACACCGCCCGAACCAGGCGCACGGGCGGTTCTTCGATCGACCGCCTCGGCTCCGGTGCGTGACCGAGCGCCTGGTCGAGCCGCCAAACCACCGCCCGAACGAGCACTTCACTATCAGACGCGCGCCTTCTTGCGCTCTTTCTGCTTGTGCGGCCATCCTCGCGAAATCTTCGTGCAAGCGCATGCCGATCAACATCGAGTATCTGGCCACAGAGGCGAAGCCCGAGCCGTTTCAAGAGAACGAGGCAGTCTTGGTCGAGCCGGAGCGCGTCGCATGGCAGACGCCGCAAGGCGCCCTCGCAAGCGTCTTCTGGTACGATCACCGATCCTGTGGTGGTGCTGAGACCGTAGCGGGCAACGCCATGGGCAAGACCATAGGTCGAGGCGATGGCGATGCGGGCTTCGAAACCGAGGTGAGACAGACGATGGGCGAGATCATCGACCAGCGCCTGTTCGCCGCCGAAGAGATGCGCAACCCCTGTTGTTTCGATCCAGACCCCATCGACGCCGTCGACATTGCGGTTCGGCCCATACCGGCCGAGCCAGAGGGCAAGATCGCGCAACAGGCAGGAATCGGCATCAGGGTCGGCCTGGACCGTGCGAAGCGCGGGCAAGATCGCGCGGGCATCGGGAAGCGACAGGCCGGGCTGCAGGCCTGATTTACGCGCCGCCCTGTTGAGGGCAACGATAACGCTACGACCGGCCTGCGAACCGATGAGCGCTAACGGTGGCTGACCGCAGTCCAACCGCTCGTGCAAAGCTTGGTGACACCCGACGAGGTCAAGCGGCGAAGCGGGGTTTGACATGCCCCGCGCTGGCCGCGGATTGCCCCCTCTCAGTCTGTGGTCGTGAGCTTCGATCCTGAAGTTCGGGAGCCAGACGGAAACAAAGCGTCGCATCACACCACTCCAATGCAAACTCCACCTGGCGACCTGCCAACGCCACGCCGCGCGCGCGCTCGAGGCAGACATTCCAGCGTCTGAGCCCTGGCAGGCGCTCATTCAGTGGATGTCTGCCGCCCGGCACCGGCCTCACGCGCCAGCGCGTCGATGTGGCAGCGGTCACGCCACGGCGGGGATCCGTGACAAGAAGGCAGGGCGTTTGCGTTTCGGCTGCGGCAAGCGCAAGACGCCGCGCGGGCGTCAGGTTGACCGACCCGATAAGACCAATCGCGAACAAGAGCGCCCTTGCCCGCACTGCCTCCTCAAGCACCCAGAGCGCATCTTCGCGCTTCTTCGGCGTCAGGATCAGAACGCCGGTCGACGCGATCCCCACCCCATCGAGACCTTTGGCGTGGATCAAACCGATCTCGCGAGGCAGCGTTCCACACATGCAGATCAAGCCTGCCTTTCGCGCATGATCGGGTATGGGGGCAAAGGATGAAGAAGGGCCATCACGGCTAAGAGAATCAGCGGTGCCAGGATGATCCCGCGCCGGTGTGCGGCCCTTGCGAAGAGCAGCAAGGCGCAGCGTAAAACCCAGCGCAGCTGCAAACGACGAGGCCCACGGCACCTTAGGATCGGTGAGGTCCGGCCGGATTTCGTGCAGACCACCGGCCTCGAGCCCTGTGCGACCTATGGCGTCGTCGAAGCCTGCAACGCCGGTCTGCCACGCCGAGCCACCCTGCCGTTGGGAGCGCGCGCCCAAAGACTGGCCTCCAGATTGGCCTTCAAACTGGTTTCCAGCGCCAGCCTCGGCATACGCTTCGGGACACATCGAAGCTCCAATCGCCAAAGCTGGCTCATCGAGTTGCAGCGGCTTGCCCTCAATCCTGCGGATCGAAGTCCGCAGTTCCTCGAGCTTTGCAGCGCACACCGACGCCTTGCCCTTTTGAGCTGATCTCTCCTGCACCACCTGCACCTGACTGCTGACGCTCGGCTGCACCCCTGCCCATTTGCCATGTTGGATAAAGGGGACGGCTGACGCGCTCATCTGCGGTTGGCCACGACCACCCGGAGAATGTTATTTTGTTCGCTTTATGTTCTAATTACCAGATCACGGCTCGTCAAGGCCGAACGAGGCTCGCGCTGCTCTATCGTCCCAAAATGAACCGCCGGTCAACCAAACCTGATCAAATTTCTTCAATAATATAAACGCGTTATTGAGCATGACTGGTAACAATCACCGCACATTATCAAAAGCCAACGAGGCCCCTCCCGTGTTCGTCTCGCGTCATTCCAAGCTCCTCGTCATCGCCTCGCTCACCGCGGCGTTTCTGTCGCTCAACGCTTCGGTGGCAACCGCACAGAACCTCCTTTCATGGTTCCTCGAAGCACCCCAGACTCCGAGCGTTCCTGGCACGAACGCGCGCGTGGTCGAATTCCCGCACAGCGCCGCGCCCGGCCAGATCGTCGTCAGCAACACCGACAAGCGCCTGTACTGGGTCTATGCCCGTGGCCGCGCCCTCGCCTACCCGATCGCAGCACCGCGCCCCCAGGACGCCTGGCAGGGCCGCATGCCCATCACCGACAAGCGCATCGATCCGACCTGGACGCCGACACCACAGATGCGCCAGGAAAATCCGAGCCTTCCCGTAAGTGTGCCGGGCGGTCACCCCAACAACCCCATGGGACCCCGCGCGCTCTATCTTGGCACGAGCCTCTACCGCATCCATGGCACGGATGCTCCGCAAACGATCGGCCACCCGGTCTCGCGCGGTTGCATCCGCATGCACAATCGCGACGTCATTGACCTCTATGAGCGGGTCCCTGTCGGCACGCCCGTCACGGTGACCTTCCAGAGCTTCATTCCAAAATCCTACTGGTGACGCGCTGAACTCTTGCACCATCAGTGACTGAGTGAGGCGGCACGGCCTGCCGCCCTCCCGACTTGGCACGCTGCATGCTCGCCCGATGGTCGTTTCGTCGAACATCGAGACGCTCATGTCGAACACGCCGCAGCCTCGGAACCTTGGTACTGCCCTCGCCTTGTCCATCGCGCTCATGGTTGCCGTTGCACTTGCGTTCTCCACCGCCCCCGCGCAAACGGCACCAAGACCGCAATCGACCACCGAACCGCCGCCACCGATCGAAGTCGTCGTGTTCGAGCGCAAGGATTGCGTTCCCTGCTGGCTGTTCCGTCGCGACGTCGCCCCTTCGTACCTACGCTCGTCCCGCCAACGCATGGCGCCGATGCGTCTCGTCGAATTTTCGCCCGCAGAGGCCTCGTTCCCCGGCCTCGCAGCACCAATCGTCATTCTGCCGACAGCAGTGGTCTTCTCGTCGGGGCGCGAAGTCGCAAGGATCGAGGGCTATACGGGGCCAGAGCCGTTCTACCAGACGATGTCGCACCTCTTCGGGATGCTCAGACCCTAGGAGCCCGTCTCCGACACTGGATTTCCTTTGCAGCACCCGATTGACCAAGTGTCGGAGACACGGGGAGCACGAGCAACGTCATGAGTCTCGCGGTGCTTTTGTCACTCATGCTTGGCAGGCGAGACGGCAGAAGGTGGAGACCAAGCGTGAGTGACGCAACACGCGTCCCCGCTTGCCGTAGGCCGTGCGTTACTCTCCTAAGACGCCGAAACAAACGACGGAAAGCAAAGGGTACGAGCAACATATTGGATCTCGTACCGACCACACGTGACCGCATTCGCCGTCAGGGGGTCGAATGAAAATGCTCCAGCAACGTCATTGTGCCACTACGATTGAGATCGAGAGGTCCGACCGAACCCTTCGCTGTTAGGAACGCAGCGGACGCCGTGGTCATCACACGAGCGCCCGCAGCTCCTTCGCGGGGTGCGGCAGACCTGATGGACACCACAAGGAAGGCTGTGCGACGCCTGGGGTCACCGCGAGAACGGTCTA
>JBHJOC010000022.1:0-8688 GCA_050330095.1 Hyphomicrobiaceae bacterium | reverse complement strand
CCGCCGGCACCGCGCGCACCAGCGGGCCCGCCACCACGCTTGGCCACGCTGGCAGACCTGCCGCAGCAGTGCACCGACGTTTTGAAGGCGCAGTGACGGGCCTCCAGAATCATCCAATCGTTCGAGCGCAATCCGGCAGGCTCGCGAACGCCGACGCGGGTCCCATGTCGGCCGCCCAGTTGACCGCCCAGTGGACCACCCAGTGGACCGCAGTGTCGGTCAGGCGATCGACTGGCCGGTCTTTTCCCAATCGGCAAGAAAGGCTGCGAGACCCTTGTCCGTAAGCGGATGCGTCGCAAGCTGCCGTAGCGTCGCCGGTGGGATTGTCGCAACGTCAGCGCCGGCGAGAGCGCACGCGTGCACATGCCCCACATGACGGATCGAGGCAGCCAGGACCTCAGTCCCGAGGGCCGGATAGTTATCGTAAATGGCCCGGATGTCGCGGATCAACTCCATGCCGTCGATGCCAATGTCATCGAGGCGCCCGATGAACGGCGAGATGAACGTCGCTCCAGCTTTCGCGGCGAGCAGCGCCTGGGCTGCAGAGAAACAGAGCGTGACATTGACCTTCGTTCCATCGCTGGTAAGCATCCGACAGGCTTTCAGCCCGTCCCAGGTCAAAGGCACCTTGATCGTCACGTTTGGCGCGATTTTCGCGAGGATCCTGCCCTCGTCGACCATCTGCTCGGCTGACGTTGCGGCCACTTCGGCACTAACAGGTCCCGGAACGAGCTCACAGATCTCGGCGATCACGGTCTTGAAATCGCGACCGCTCTTGGCCACCAAACTCGGGTTTGTGGTCACGCCATCCACGAGACCGGTCGAGGTGAGTTCCCTGATTTCGCCCACATCGGCGGTATCGACAAAGAACTTCATCCGCTTGTGTCTCCGTGCTGGCGCTCGGGCTGCCACGTCTGCGCGGCCCCAGGCGGCTTCAGGTCGTTCGTGAGGCAGTCATACCGGACGGCCCAGCCATACTCTGTCTATTGCCTCATCGCCGATCCGCAGGGTCACCGCAACTCGAGATTCGGACAACGATGGTGCCCGCAGGTCTCAAGGCCAATCGCCAAGCTGCCAAACGCGAAACTGATGGTGCGGCGACACTCGCACTGGAAGGCGGCAGCATCATCGAGCGCCCACGCGTTCCGGTGGTGCTTCCGGTCGCACTTGATCAGACCTACGACTATGGGCTTCCCTCTGGCGTAACACTGGCGCCAGGGACGTTCATCCATGTGCCCTTCGGGGCGACGTCCCGCATCGGCGTCGTATGGGATCGGCCGACAAACCCGGACGATCAGATCGAGGCACGCAAGTTGAAGCCGGTGCTTGGCACACTCGATGTGCCTCCCCTGCCGGTCATCTCGCTGCGATTTGCAGAATGGATCGCGCGTTATACGCTGAGCCCGCTCGGCATGGTGCTCAGGATGATGATGGGCGCGCAGGCTGCGTTCGACCCACCGAAGGCACGGATGGGCGTTGCGCTCGCGCCACAGGCACAAGCCCCGCCTCGGCTGACACCGGCACGCCTGCGCGCGCTCGAAATCATGGCAGATGGCCTCGTACGCACGAAATCGCAGCTCGCAGAGACAGCGCGCTGCACCGTCGGAGTCGTCGATGGCCTCGTAAAGGCTGGCGCCCTCGTCGAAGTCCAGATCCCGGACAGAGGCTTCCCGATCCCCAGGCCCTCGCACGCGAGCGTTGAGTTCGAAGGCGACCAGCTCACGGCCGTGGAAATGCTGGCAGGCGCGGCTGGCTCGGCGGCGTTTTCCACCACGCTCCTCGACGGCGTGACCGGCTCGGGAAAAACAGAAGTCTACTTCGAGGCCGTCGCACGGGTCCTCGAACACGGCCGGCAGGCACTGATCATGCTGCCGGAGATTGCACTGACGAGCCAGTTTCTATCGCGGTTCCAAAGCCGGTTCGGTGTGCCGCCCGTCGAGTGGCACTCGGCGCTGTCGTCCGTCGAGCGGGGCCGCATTTGGCGCGGCGTGGCGACCGGCGAGGTGCGCTGCATCGTCGGCGCGCGATCGGGACTATTCCTGCCGTTCCCTGACCTCGGCCTGATCATCGTCGACGAGGAACACGACACCGGCTTCAAACAGGAAGACCGCGTCCACTATCAGGCCCGCGACATGGCGGTCGTTCGGGGCCATCTCGGCGGCTTCCCCGTCGTGCTCGCGTCGGCGACGCCATCGATCGAGAGCCACGTCAACGCGATCACGGGACGCTATCGCCACACCCGGCTGACGTCGCGCTTCGCTGGTGCGTCGATGCCCGACGTTCGCGCCATCAACATGCGCGATGAGCCGCCAGAGCGGGGCCGCTGGCTGAGCCCGCCCCTCGTTGCTGCCATGATGGAGACGCGGGCGGCCCGTCAACAGTCACTCCTGTTTCTCAATCGCCGCGGCTACGCGCCGCTCACGCTCTGTCGCGCGTGCGGCTATCGTCTCGAGTGCCCGCAATGCACGGCATGGCTCGTCGAGCATCGGTTCCGCGGCCGCCTGTCCTGCCACCACTGCGGCTTTTCGATGCCCGTGCCCGAGGCCTGCCCGAAATGCGGCGAGCCCGACGCACTCGTGCCATGCGGACCGGGCGTCGAGCGCATTGCTGAAGAAGTCAAGGAGCGCTTTCCCGACGCTGCGGTCTCCATCCTTTCGAGTGACCTGATCCCAGGGCTCGCGGAGATGCGTGCCGTCATCAGGTCCATTGAGGAAGGCACCGCAGAGATTATCATTGGAACCCAGATTGTCGCCAAGGGTCACAACTTCCCGAGGCTGGCGCTGGTTGGCATTGTCGACGGTGATCTCGGGCTCGCGCAAGGTGCTGACCCAAGGGCCGGCGAGCGGTCGTTCCAGCTCCTTCACCAGGTGACAGGGCGCGCAGGCCGGATCGGTAATGTCATCGGACGGGGCCTGATCCAGACCTACGACCCCGACAACCCAGTGATGCGCGCCATCGTCAGTGGCGATCGCGAGGCATTCCTTGCAGCCGAAATCCGCAATCGCCAGCGCGGCGGGCTGCCGCCCTATGGCAGGCTGGCGGCCATCATCGTCAGTCACCGCGAAAAAGATGCGGCGTCAGAGTATGCGCGCGCGTTGGCGCGCGCTGCGCCTGAGGCGCAGCAGATTGAGGTGCTTGGACCAGCAGAAGCGCCGATTGCGGTCGTGCGCGGTCGCTACCGGTTTCGCCTGCTCGTCAAAGCGCAGCGTGATCGTGATATCCAGGGCTACTTGCGCGCCTGGCTTGATCGCGGGCCGGAGCCGAGAGGCGACTTGCGCGTCGTGGTCGACATCGATCCCTACTCGTTCCTGTGACCGCGCGGTGCCCAACCGATCGGACCACCATCAGATGCGCATCAATTGACCTGAAAGCCGCGCCAGTACGGGTCGCGATCGTCGACATAAATGGTGTTGTGACCAGTCAGGCGCGCCCAGCCCGCGACCGAGGGAATGATGGCCGGGCGACCTCCAACTTCGGTCAGAGCTTCCGCCCGCCCGCGGAACAAAGATCCAATGATGCTCTCGTGAACAAATTCTTCACCAACGCCGAGGCGTCCCTGCGCGACCCACTGCGCCATGCGCGCAGACGTGCCCGTTCCGCAGGGTGACCGGTCGAGCGCCTTGTCGCCATAGAAGACGGCATTGCGCGACGTCGCGCCTTGAACCGTCGGCGCGCCGGTCCACAGAACGTGGCTGACGACATTAATGTCAGCATTCTCTGGATGGGCGATCTGATAACGTGCATTCAGGCGCGCACGGACCTGCGGCGACCACCGGATCAGGTCGCTGGGTGTTGCTTGCGCAAGATCGCCCAATGCGGGCTGAGGGTCGATGATCGCGTAGAAGTTGCCGCCGTACGCGATATCGCAGGTCAGCTCACCGAGGCCGTCGACGTCGCACGTCCAGCCCGTCGCAGCGAGAAAAGACGGGACATTGACGAGCTTGACCGACGAGATGAATGGCCCGTCTCGCTCGTAGGTCGCGATCACGAGGCCGGCCGGTGTGTCGAGCCTGATGGTCCCTTCTTCTTGCGGATGAATGAGGCCTTGCTCGATGGCGATCGTCACCGTGCCGATCGCCCCGTGCCCGCACATGGGCAGGCACCCCGAAGTCTCGATGAACAACACCCCAACATCGCAATCTGACCGTGTTGGCGGATAGAGGATCGAACCCGACATCATGTCATGGCCACGCGGCTCGAACATCAGCGCTGTGCGCACCCAGTCGAATTCCGCAAGAAAATGCTGCCGCCGCGCAAACATGGTCTCGCCCTCAAGACGCGGGATCGACCCTCCGGCAACAACACGAACGGGGTTGCCGCACGTGTGCCCATCGATGCAGAAGAACGTATGTCTCATCGCACCCACCTTGCGCTGACGAAAGCGCCTACGCTGTGCCTCGCAAAAGCGCTGCTGGCAATCGCGGCAGTACCCGCTGCAGCGTGTCCGTCGCCACCGCCGGCCCCTGTCACGCTCGATCTGCCTGGATATTACACCGACACGGCAAAAGCGCGCCCGGATCCTGAACGGGAAGCAGCCTTGAGGGCTGCGACCCACGAGACGACCCGGTTCCTGAGGGTCGTGACAACGAATGCCGACTTGTCGAGACAGAGTCCGTCGCCGCGGACCCAGCGCATCGCTGCGCGGTGTGCCACAAAATGGCTCCTCGCGTGGGCCGAAGGTCGCGCCTACACGGGCTCGATGGGCTCGAGCCAGGCCGAATATCAGCGCAAGTGGGACCTTGCCGGCATGGCGCTTGCGACGCTCAAGCTGCGCCCACACCTCACCGATGATGAATTCGGAACGCTGTCGGCTTGGTTGCATCGGCTCGCCGAACAGGTCGTCGCTTTTCAGTTCGCGCCCGGTCGAACGTTCAACAACCACGCCTACTGGGCAGCACTCGCCATCGCTGCGACGGCACACCTCACGCACGATGATGCGCTCTGGTCCCGCGCCCGCGACATCTTCGAACGTGCCGCCGCTGGCATCGCGGCTGACGGATCGCTTGTCGCAGAACTGGAGCGTGGCGAACGGGCCCTGCACTATCACGCCTTCTCTGCCATGGCGCTCGTCACGCTGGCGGAGCTTGCCGCAGCTCGCGGCGAGGACTGGTATGCGACCGCAGACGGTGCGCTTCATCGTCTCGTTGCGCGGACGGCCGCAGGCGTCGCTGAGCCCGAGCAGTTCGATCGGCTTGCCGGCACGCGACAGCAGCGCCCCGTCGATGCGCGCGCTGGTTGGGCGATCCTCTACCGGGCCCGATTTCCCGATCGCGCTGCTGGGCCAATCTCGGTCGCGCGCGGGCATCGATGGCTTGGCGGCGACGTGTTGGTCCTGCGCGCGGCACTGGACACAGACCTCTCGCGTGCTCCCGAGGCTCAGAGCGACGTCCGCAAGTAAGACGCCACCGTGACCTAGTCACAGACACCAACGCCTTGAAGTCCCAGATTTGGGCATCGCAGGCCCTCCTGGTCTGCCCCCAAATTTGGAGTGACAGTCATGTTCGCAACCAACGTCGGCGCAATCGACCGTAGCCTCAGGATCATCGTCGGCCTCGCCCTGCTCGGCGCATTCTTCGCGTTTCCCGATGCATCGTGGCGCTATTGGACCCTGTTCGGCGTGGTGCCACTTGCAACGGGGCTCCTCTCGACGTGCCCCGCCTATTCGCTGATCGGCGTGTCGACCTGCGCAGCCAAGCGCATGTAGCCGGACCTCTGCCCTGCGGACTATGCCGCATGGCAGCGCGACCATGCCTCTGAAATCGTGGAGGCGGGCCCACTCGATGAGGTGGGCCCGCATCGCACCGCGATCGGAGGACCAGCGTGAGCCTATTGCGCCCATCACCACTCGTGATCGCCGCCCGACACGGGTGGCGGTGGACGGGCGTCGAACGTCCACCGTTTGCAGAAGCGCCTGCACCCGGGCAACGCTCCGTCTGGGATTTCCCGCGTCCGCCCGAAGCCGAAGACGTTGATGGGCGCGTCGAGGTTCGCTTGGGCGCTACGGTCATTGCGATGACCACAAGGGCACGCCGCGTGCTCGAGACATCGCACCCGCCGACCTATTACATCCCGCCAGCCGATGTTGATCTGTCGCTGATCACGGTGCGCGACGACGCAAGCCACTGCGAGTGGAAGGGCTTCTCGTGCGCGCTCGACGCTGGCCCGATCGACAATGCGGGCTGGATGCTGCGCAGCGCCTACGTCGAGTTCGCACATCTGCTCGGCTGGCTCGCCTTCTATCCTCAAAAGCTCGACTGCAGTATTAATGGTGACGCCGTGATGGCGCAGCCGGGCGCCTACTATGGCGGCTGGATCACTCCGGATCTCGCCGGGCCCTTCAAGGGTGCGCCTGGCTCTGGCGACTGGTGAGCCTCGCATACACGCGCTCGCGGTCGACGACCCCGTTGCGGCGGCCCCGTCAAGCCGGCGCGGCACGTACGAGTACCCGCTTCTCGATTGGAATTCCCTGGACTGCGGGTGTTGCGGATGGTGCAGGGACGTCTGATCGGCGGTACGAGCGTGATGCCAACCGAACAACATCGAACGATGGGGATGGAAACATGACGGAAGCCACGACGCGCGCGACTAGCCAACCGACACCCGAAAAGCGAGCGAAGCTGCGCTCCAAGGCCTGGTTCGACAATCCAGCAAACGCCGACATGACTGCGCTGTATCTGGAGCGCACCATGAACTTCGGCCTCACACTCGAGGAGTTGCAGTCGGGACGGCCCATCATCGGGATCGCTCAATCCGGCTCCGACATCGCGCCCTGCAACCGCCACCACATTCAACTCGCAGAGCGGGTCCGCGAAGGCATCCGCGAAGCCGGCGGTGTTGCGTTCGAGTTTCCGATCCATCCCATCCAGGAAACGTGCAAGCGTCCGACGGCCGCGATCGACCGCAACCTGCAGTACCTGTCGCTTGTCGAGATCCTGCACGGTTATCACATCGATGCCGTTGTTCTCACGACGGGCTGCGACAAAACCACGCCTGCACAGATCATGGCCGCGGCAACGGTCAACATTCCGGCCATCGTGCTCTCCGGCGGCCCGATGCTGAACGGCTGGTTCAACGGTGAGCGTACCGGCTCCGGCACCATTGTCTGGAAGGCGCGTGAGATGATGGCGCGCGGCGAGATCGACTACAAAGGCTTCCTAGAACTCGTCGCCTCGTCAGCACCGTCGGCCGGCCATTGCAACACCATGGGAACAGCATCGACGATGAACTCGCTCGCTGAAGCGCTCGGCATGAGCTTGCCCGGGTGTGCCGCCATTCCGGCGCCCTACCGTGAGCGTCAGCAGATGGCCTATCTGACCGGCAAGCGAATCGTCGAGATGGTCTGGGAAGACCTCAAGCCCTCGGACATCCTGACGCGTGAAGCGTTCGAGAACGCCGTTGTCGTGAACTCGGCGATTGGCGGGTCGACGAACGCCCCGATCCACCTCAATGCCATCGCCAAGCACATTGGCGTCGAACTCGATAATGACGATTGGGAGCGCATCGGTTACGATGTGCCCTTGCTCGTTAATCTGCAGCCCGCCGGCGAATACCTCGGCGAAGAATATCACCGCGCCGGCGGCGTGCCCGCGGTTGTCGCAGAGCTGATCCAGGCTGGAAAAATCAGTCCGAAAGCCCTGACGGTTAATGGCCGCACCTTGATGGCGAACTGCGAAGGCCGGTTCTCCAACGATCGCCGCGTGATCAAGTCTTATAGCGAGCCCATGAAGACCAACGCTGGCTTCCTCAACCTCAAGGGGAACCTGTTCGATTCCGCGATCATGAAAACCAGCGTGATCTCTGATGAATTCCGTGCGCGCTACCTGTCGAACCCGAACGATCCGAATGCCTTCGAAGGCCGTGCCATCGTGTTCGACGGGCCCGAGGACTATCACCACCGGATCGACGACGCCTCGCTCGGCATCGACGAAACGTGCATCCTTTTCATGCGCGGGGCCGGCCCCGTTGGGTATCCCGGCGCCGCCGAAGTCGTGAACATGCGCGCGCCGGACTATCTTCTCAAGAGGGGCATCAACGCCCTGCCGTGCATCGGAGATGGCCGCCAGTCTGGGACGTCGGGGTCGCCGTCGATCCTGAATGCTTCGCCGGAAGCCGCAACCGGTGGTGGTCTGGCAGTGCTGAAGACCGGCGATCGCGTTCGCATCGATCTCGGCAGGCGATCTGCCAACATCCTGGTATCGGATGACGAGTTGGAACGCCGTCGCGCCGAGTTGAAAGCGAAGGGCGGTTACAAATACCCCGACCACCAAACCCCTTGGCAGGAAATCCAGCGGGGCATCGTCGATGAGTTGTCGGAGGGCATGGTGCTCAAGCCTGCCGTCAAATATCAGCGCATCGCCGAGAAAGGCCTGCCGCGGGATAATCACTGAGGCCACAACATTGGGCGCCACCGAGCGTCAGTCCTTGGTGTTCCGTCTGCGACGCTTGGTTCCCCTTCCAGCAACCGGAGACCAAGCGTCAGTGGTGCAACATGCGTGCCGCCGATAAGACGTTCCTGCACCATCCGCAACACGCGCCTGCTCGTGTCGTGACCGCGAAATTCGTCTCATTCTGCCGCACGCTCGGAACGAATTTCGAGGTCTGAGCGACACTAGCAATATCAAAAGCCTCGTGTGATGACCGAGAAGTCCGCTGCATACCTTTCGGCTAGGCTGGGAGGCGGACTTCTCG
>JBHJOC010000021.1:0-24496 GCA_050330095.1 Hyphomicrobiaceae bacterium | reverse complement strand
TGCCGCACGCTCGGAACGAATTTCGAGGTCTGAGCGACACTAGCAATATCAAAAGCCTCGTGTGATGACCGAGAAGTCCGCTGCATACCTTTCGGCTAGGCTGGGAGGCGGACTTCTCGGTCATCACACTAGCGTCCCCCGCACGGGCGCGCTAATCCCGCTCGCGACACAAGCGCCACGCCTCACCAGATCGCGCGGCCGGACCACCACGCAGGAGAGTAATTTGGACAAAGATCTCGCCGAACTCGGAATGAAGCAGCGCCGCGCGACACTCGGTGATGCATACGTCGACCGGGCCATGAACAACGTCGACGACTTCAATCGCGGGTTCCAGGATCTGCTCAACACCTATTGCTGGGGCGCAGTCTGGGGTGATGAAACCCTCGACCTCAAGACACGGTCGATGATCAATCTCGGGCTGATTGCCGGCGTCAATCGCATGGAAGAGTGGGAATTGCACCTGCGCGGCGCGATCAACAATGGCGTCAGCAAGGACGAGGTGCGCGCGATCCTGCATCAGATCGCTGTCTATGCAGGGATGCCGGCGGGCGTCGAGTGTTTCCGCATTGCCCGCAGGGTCTTTTCGGAGATCGAAGGAAAGCCCTGACCGTCGCCAAGTCGCGTCACGGGTCGCCAGAGCTGGGTGAACTATGATCGAGAAGAAGACCGAACTCAGAGCGCAAGCGGAAGGCCGAGCGATTCACGACGTCGGCGGCCTCGACTTCGGTCAGATCGACCGCGAGGAGCATGACCTTGCGTTGTGGGAGAAACGGGTCGATGCGCTGTTGCGCCTGCTTGTGATGCCTGCAAAGGGCGCGTTCGCGATCGACGCGATGCGCCGCGTAATCGAGGACTACGGCGAACAGACCTACGACACGACGACGTACTACGAGAAATGGATCCGCGCCGTCCGCACGCTCTGTCTGGAGCGCGAATTGTTCGACAGCGCCGAACTCGAAGCGAAGATCATCGCCGTTGAAGCCGCGATGCGATCAGAGGGTCGCGCGCTTGCTGGCGGCCGCGTTCCCTATGATGGAAGTTCGTCATGAGCCAGACCACTTGGCCGATCGGGCCACGGTTCGGCATCGGCAGCCCTGTCACCGTTGCTGACCGAGAAGCGGTTGGGCACTGCCGATCGCCGTGGTATCTTCGAGGCAAACACGGTGTGGTGGTTGGCATCCAAGGGGCGTTTCGCGACCCGGCCGGCCTCGCTTACCACACGCCGGGCCTGCCGCCGCGTGTGCTCTATAAGGTCCGCTTCCGCCAGCCGGATTTATGGCCCGGCTACGCAGGACCAAGCGACGACCATCTCGAGGCAGACATTTACGAGACGTGGCTCGAGGCCGCCGAGCGGCTCGCGTCCAGCACCGGAGCCTGATTCAGATGCATGACCATCCGCACGACCACGGCAACCCGCACGCACAGGGCGGCCCGCATCACACGCACGATGACGGTCACGGTCACGGCGGTCATGACCACGCCCACGACCCCGCTCGAGACCACGATGCCGCGCCCGCAAGCGCGTATGAAGTACTGGAACGCGCAGTCCGTGAGCTTCTGATCGAGAAAGGGATCCTTTCCGCCTCCGAGATTCAAGCCGCGATTGATCTGATGGACAACCGAACACCAGCACTCGGTGCAAAGATCGTCGCTCGGGCTTGGTCAGACCCTGCCTATCGCTCCAAGCTGCTGGAGGACACGCGCGGCGCTCTGGCCGATGCCAACATCGACATCGGGACACTTGCCGACTTCCGCACCATCGAGAACACCCCTGACGTCCACAACGTCGTGGTGTGCACGCTGTGCTCCTGCTATCCAAAAATGCTGCTCGGCATCCCGCCGGCGTGGTACAAGAGCTTGGCGTATCGGTCGCGCGTGGTTCGCGAGCCGCGGTCCGTCCTGTCGGAATTCGGTCTCGACCTACCATCCGAGGTCGAGGTTCGGGTGCACGATTCAACGGCCGATCTGCGGTATCTCGTGCTGCCCATGCGCCCGCCCGGAACTGACGGCTGGTCCGAGGAGCGCCTCGCGCAGTTGGTCTCACGCGATGCCATGATCGGGACAGCGATCTGCCACCCACCGACACAGTCCTGAGGCGCGTGGCCGCCGCCTGGTCTGACGTCCAGGCTCGAGAGGACGACTGAAATCATGGGATCTGATCGGTCCGCCGTTCGTCTGACGATCGACGTCGACACTTTGCGCATCCGTGCGCGTTCCGCCTTGAGGCCGTCCCCCAGTGCAACAAGCGACATCTCGCCTGCAACCGGAAGACCGGCTGGGGCTTTATCGAATTCCGGCCTGGAGAGAGCTGCAATGCCGCTCTCGGCGACGGATCGGCCATCGCTAGTCGGCGAGCACGATCATGGCGGTCCGAGCGACTTCGACCTCGATCCCGAGCTACGGGCGTTGCAACGGACCGATGTGCGTCCATTGCGAGCGGCGGCGGTTCTCGTTCCGCTTGTCGCGGCTTCGGACCGCAGTGGCATCGACGTTCTGCTCACCAAACGCACACAGCATGTTGCGACTCACAAGGGTCAGATCGCGTTTCCCGGCGGCAAGGTGGAGCCTGCGGACCCGGATCCGCTGACAGCCGCCCTGCGCGAAACGGAGGAAGAAGTCGGCATCGACCGCCGATTCGTCGAACCGCTGGGCTACCTCGACACTTACATGACGCGGACCGGGTTCCTCGTGACGCCCGTGGTCGGCTTGCTTCATGCCGGCTTCGAAATCCGACCCGACCCGCGCGAAGTCGACATCGTTTTCCACGTTCCGTTCAGCTATTTGATGGATGCAGCCAATCACAGGATCGACAGCGCTGAATTCAACGGTCGCAGCCGCCGCTTCTATGCAATCCCTTACGGCGAACACTATATCTGGGGGGCCACGGCTGGCATGTTGAAAAACCTGCACGAGAGGCTTTGCCGACCATGATCAGGATCGTTATCGAGAACCTTCTGCTATTCCTGCTGCCAACGATCTTGTACGTTGCCTATCTGATGGTCATGCGTCGCGGGCAACCGTCTGGCTCGGCGCTGCAAGTGATCGACGATGCCCCTCTGCTCTGGCTGTTTACTGCCGGCGCGGTCCTTGCGATCGGTGCCCTCGCCTATTTCGGATCGTTCGAGCGCGCGGAGCCTGGGCGGCCCTATATTCCGCCCTCGTACCAGGATGGAAAGATCGTGCCAGGCCGGCATGAGTGACTGACGCGGACCGAGCAGCGCCGATCGGTCTGCTCTGCATCCTCGAGACAGCCCCCTTTTCGGGGATGACTGATCGAACGGCGAGACTCGTGTTTCATCCTCAAGACTGGGTTGCCGTTGCAGTGTTCGATCGACCAAGTGTCGGAGATATCAGGAGCACGCGGGAATTCAGAATGCGCGTCCAGCTTCTGCGTCTCATGTTGGGTTGATGGCCGCAAAGCACGCGGGGTCCAAGCGTGAGGCGCACGACACTCGAAACACTCTCTTCCTGGTACCCTTCGCTTTCCGAAGTTCGATAAACGAGTGGCAGCCAGCCTCCCACCAGTCTCAAAAATTGGGTCAAAGACCAAGTCCATACGGATGATCGCGAAACCTGTGCTGGGTGACCTCACCATAACCCCCGTATGGCTTCAGCATCCGGCGCTGATCCGCGTTATCGACGCGCTGGAAGGTTGCGGGCACGGCGTACGCGTCGTTGGCGGGGCAATCCGCGACCACATACTGGGACTCGACACGAACCGCTCACAAACGGACGTGGACCTCGCAACAACCGCGCAACCGGACGAGACAATCGCGGCAGCTTTCAATGCCGGGCTCGCTGCACTGCCAACAGGTATCGCACATGGGACTGTAACGGTCCGCGCCGACGGTCATGCCTTCGAGGTCACAACGCTCAGAGCCGACGTCGAAACTGACGGTCGGCACGCGCTCGTCCAATTCACGGATGATTGGGCCATCGATGCGAGACGGCGCGATTTTACCGTCAACGCCTTGTCCTGTGATCGCCATGGCCGGGTTTATGATGCGGTCGGCGGGCTCGCTGATCTGGCACAGCGCCAGTTGCGATTCGTCGGCAGCGCAGATGACCGCATGACAGAGGATTACTTGCGAATCCTTAGGCTTTTCAGGTTCATCGGCCATCTCGACGGCTTCACGGTCGATCTCGAAACCTACCAGAGCGCAACGCGCCACCGTGCAGGTCTGGCGCGCCTGTCTCGCGAACGGATCGGGCAAGAGATGCGCAAGCTCTTTTCGAGCGTGAATGCGAGCGGGGCCGTCAGGGCCATGATCGAGCATGGCATCTGGTTCGAGGTGCTCGGCTACGTTCCGACGCCTGGACTCCTCGAACAGCGGCGCGCGATCGAAGACGAAGGCTTATGCTGCAAACATGCGCCGCTCGGGCGCCTTCTGGCCGCAGCCCATATCGATTGTACGGATGTTGAACGGGTCGCTTCTGCGCTCCGCCTGTCTCGTCACGACACTATTGTTCTCCAGCGCGCCTTGCAGATCACGGCAACATTGGAACGCGACAGCCTTACTGAAGCGAGCCTGAAGCAACAGATCTATCGCACGCATCGCGATCGACACCCTGCGGCAAGCGAGGGTGTGACCCTCGGACTCGTTCATTTTTTTGCGCGCCATGCCGCCGATACGACGCCGGGTCAGCGCGCCGAACTCGCATCGTTGGTTGCATGCTGGAGGGCACCGGTGTTCCCGGTCAGCGGTGGTGATCTCATGGCGCTCGGCTACGTGCCGGGCCCCGAAATGGGAGCCAGGCTGCGCGAGATCGAGGAGCGTTGGATCGCCTCAGGCTTCGAGCTAGATCGCGACGCGCTGATCGCCGGGCACTGAATCGCCAGATGCGGCGTATGCCCGGCCCGCCATCCACGCTGTCGCTGCGACGTCGGACGGGAGGCGGTCTCGGAGACCGGGCGGTCTTGGGTAGGAGTTTCCGGAACCCAACTGGGATGCGGAGCGACACGCCCGTAGTTCATGCTGCAATTCGGACCAAAGGCTCAGCGGGCGTTGGGATCGGCGGGACGGCGCGCACCGAGGATCCGCTCGCCAAGGCCAGGGTTGCAGCTGCCAAGCGGCCCTTCCGCAGTCGACGTGTCCTGCCCGCGCAAACGCTCCTCTGCCAGCGCCTTCGCACAATAGGCATCGTGTTGGGCTTGGATCGCAGCTTGACGCTGTCGCTCCGCCTCTTCGGGTCCGACCGGCCAGGACGCGCCCGGGGGCAGAGCCGCCGTTTCAATGCCTGATCCGGGTGGTGGCAAACGCGTCGGATCCGGAGGCATCACGATGCCTGGCCGTGCTTCAACCGTCGCCTCGCCCTTGTTGGCTTCAAGCGCGCGCGTCGAAACGCCGAGCGCATCAAAGACACCGCCATTCAGCTCGATCGAATCGACGCATCCCCCGATAAGCAGGAGCGGCGCCACCGCTAGCGCGGCGGCCCAGGTTCGGATCGTGGTCATGCTTCGGTTCCCCTTGCCCGAAACCGAGGTCCCCGCCTCGAGGCCCAACTCCGGTGCCGCGGAATTACGGTGAGTTTGCGGCGCCGGAACGACTCGGCCCGAATGAGTCATAGAGGAGGCCTATGACGCCGGCAACAATGGCTGCATCAGCGACGTTAAAGACGTACCACGAGTAGCCATACGCGTGCAGGAGTACGAAATCGGCGACACCCGGCAGATAAAGCCGATCGATCGCGTTACCGATCGCGCCGCCGATGATCAGCGCGAGTCCAAGCGCGGCCAAGCGGCTGTGCTGCTCGAGCCAGAGCCACGCGGTCAGGCCCGCTGCGATAACGATCGAGACCCCCGCAAGCGTCAGTTGCCCGTTGCGGCCCTCGAGCGCCAGCAAGCCGTAGCTGATACCCGGATTGAACGTCATCACGATGTCCATGAACGGAGCAATCTGAATGCGTTCTCCGGGTGCGAGGGCAAGCCCCAGCGCCCAGGCCTTCGATGCCTGATCGATGACTACGGTCGCTGCAGAGGCAACGAGAGCAGGGCGCGCGTTCGATACTCTCATGTTGCTGGCACTCCCCCGTCACGGGCAGCCTCAAGCTCGCGAACTGCAGCTGCGTCTCGCGCTGAGAGCTCCGGGAAGTCGGGATCCGAGCCCACGTCGTCGGTATAGCGCCAGGACCGCGCGCATTTCGTGCCCTTGGCCGGCTTCGGATCGACTGCAACACCCGGCACGTCCGCCAAGGTGAACGCGTGCGCTGGTGCCGGGAAAGGATGGATGATTGCGTCCGACGTGATCGCGATCTCAGCCATATCGATACCATCGAACGCCGCCCTCATCGCAGCATCCTCAACGTAGACGACGGGAGCTGCCTCGAGGCTGGCGCCAATTCGCTTCTCGCGTCGCTCGACTTCCAGCGCGCCTGTGATGACCTGCCGCACGCGCAGGATCGAGTCGAACTGCTTGGCCAGCGCGTCGTCACGCCAGGCCGTTGGGATAGCTGGAAACGCCTCCAGATGGACGGACCCTGCCCCATCGCCGTACCGCGACAACCACGCTTCCTCTGTGGTGAACGATAGGATTGGCGCAAGCCAAACAGTCACCGCCCGGAAAACATTCTCAATCACGGTGAGAGCAGCCCGGCGCCGGCCGGATGACGGCGCATCGCAATAGAGGACGTCCTTGCGCACGTCGAAATAGAACGCTGACAAGTCGTTGTTCATGAAATTCGAGAGCGTTGCGACAACGCGCCGATACTCATAGGCCTCGTAAGCTCGGCGCACCTCGGCATCGACCTCGGCGAGACGATGCAGCATATAGCGCTCAAGCAGCGGCATGGCCGCCGTGTCCTCGTGCCGCTCCTTTCCATCGAAATGGTGGAGGGTCCCGAGCATCCACCGCAAACTGTTGCGAAGCTTACGATAACTGTCGACAGTGGTCTGCAGGATCTCTTTGCCGATGCGCAAATCGTCCGAGTAGTCGGCCGATGCGACCCACAAGCGCAGGATATCGGCGCCGAACTGTTTGATCACATCCTGCGGCGCGACCGTGTTGCCGAGCGACTTCGACATCTTCTGTCCCTTCTCGTCGAGGACGAAGCCGTGGGTCAGCACGACGTCATAGGGCGCGCGACCTCGGGTGCCGCACCCTTCGAGAAGCGAGGAATGAAACCAGCCCCGGTGCTGATCCGAGCCTTCGAGGTACATCACCACATCCTGGCCGCCATCGATCTTCCGGTGGATGTGATTGGCCCGATCAGCCGAGCCGTTGAACCAGGATCCTTGCTCGAGCGTGAAGACGTGCGTCGAGCCGGAATCGAACCACACGTCGAGAATGTCCGTCACCTGCTCATAGGCTGATGGATCGTCCACCAGTCCGACAAGGAAACGCTCTGTTGCGCCATCGGCAAACCACGCGTCGGCGCCCTGTTCGACCATCGCGCTGTTGATCCGACGGATCAGTTCCTCTGACCGCTCGAACTGCGGCCCTGGGATGACAGCACCCGTATCGCGATGCATGAAGACGGTGATCGGCACACCCCAGGCACGCTGACGTGACAGCACCCAGTCGGGGCGTGCCTCGATCATGCCACGCAATCGGTTCTGCCCCGTCGCCGGAACGAAACGGGTTGCCGCGATCGCCTCGAGGGCGCGCTCTCGCAGTGTTTTTGCTGGCGCGGGATCACTGCTGCGCGTCGCAGCGCCCGAAGGTGCGCCGACCGTGCTGAACCGGCGGTCCATATAGACGAACCACTGCGGCGTATTGCGAAAAATCACAGGCTTCTTCGACCGCCAGGAGTGTGGATAGGTGTGTTTCAGCCGTCCGCGTGCGATCAGCGCGCTTGCCGCCACGAGCGCGTCGATCACGGCTTTGTTGGCATCGCCCTTCTCACCCTTTTCCGTAATGACTTGGCGGCCCGTGAACCCCGGTGCTTCCTCGGTGAACCGTCCGTCTGCACCAACCGTGAACGGAATGCGCGTTTCAATTCCGCGGTTATGCAGTGCCGCGCTGTTCTCCATCCAGATTTCGAAGTCCTCGCCGCCATGTCCAGGCGCCGTATGGACAAAGCCGGTCCCCGTCTCGTCGGTCACATGGTTGCCGTCGAGCAGCGGCACGTCGAAGTCATAGCCGCCGAGCCCAGAAGCCCTAAGTGGGTGCGCGCAGGTCGCTTGCCTGAGCACCTCTGCCCCGACGTCGCGCTGCCGGACGAAAGTCTCGACCTTTGACGCACGCATGACCTCGTCGGCGAGCCGATCTGCAAGGACCAGCCTGTCGCCGGGCTTCGCCCAGTTGCCGTCCGGAGATCCGGTGACTTCATAAAGGCCATAGCCGAGCTTCGAAGAGAACGAAATCGCGCGGTTACCCGGGATGGTCCATGGCGTCGTGGTCCAAATGATGAGCGACGCCCCCGCCAGGTCTTCTGCTCCACCAACGACCGGAAACCTCGCATAAATCGTGTCAGACTGGTAATCCTGATACTCGACTTCCGCCTCGGCCAGGGCCGTCTGTTCGACAACGGACCACATGACAGGCTTCGAACCGCGATAGAGCAGTCCGTTCATCGCAAACTTCATAAGCTCGTTCGCGATTGCAGCCTCGGCGTCGAACGCCATCGTCGTGTAGGGCGTGTCCCAATCGCCAATCACGCCGAGCCGCTTGAACTCCTCGCGCTGCACATCGAGCCAGTGCTCTGCAAACGCGCGACAATCGTCCCGGAACGCCTTCATCGCGGCACGATCACTGAAATCAGGCTTTGCACGCCCCTTGGCGCGAAACTCTTCCTCAACCTTCCACTCGATCGGCAAGCCGTGGCAATCCCAGCCGGGCACGTAGTTCGCATCACGGCCAAGCATCTGCTGCGACTTGACCACCATGTCCTTCAGCACCTTGTTGAGACCAGTGCCGATGTGAATGTTGCCGTTTGCGTAGGGTGGGCCATCGTGCAGCACGAATTTCGCTCGCCCCCTCCCCGCTTCACGCAACTGCCTGTAAAGATTGGTTTCCTGCCAGCGCGCAAGCCACTCTGGTTCCCGCTGCGGCAGACCTGCTCGCATCGGGAATTCAGTCTTTGGCAGAAAGAGCGTTTCGCTCCAGTCGCGTTGAGACATTGTCTGGTCAACCTTCCCAAGGTCGGTTGAGCGGGCCACAGGGCACCGCCTGTTGAGGCATCATCGGTTGAGCGGGCCACAGGGCACCGCTTGTTGAGGCATCATCGGTTGAGCGGGCCACTCGGTTGGGCTTGGTAAGGGTCGAGCAGCAGGCTGCCAAGCCCGGCACGCAGACCACGAGAGGCCCGATGCGGTGGCGGCTTGTAGCAATCTGCATGGGCCATCGCAAACAGGTCCGCAGAAGTCGCCCGCGTCAAGATTGTTGACGGATCAAGTCTCGAATCGTAGCTGTCGACAGCGGCTGGCACTTCGACCCGCTTGGCCGGACCGTCGCCGCCAACCAGAGCAGGCGTTGGCGCCCCACTCAACCCTACCGATCGCATCCGTCGAGGCCCAAGAGCGCTGATGACTCCCACCGATCGCGCCAGCGAGCCTTCGGTTCGCCTGCCGGGCAACTGGCTGAGCCCGATGGCGTTTGCAATCGCAGTGACCCTGTTGCTGCCACTGGTTGCCCTGGTCGTCATGGCGATTGCGCGGGACAATGGCACCATCGCCCATCTCAGCCGTACGGTGATGCCGGAGCTGTTGTTCAACACGTCCGGCCTCGTCATCGGCGTCGCGATCGGGGCCGCGGTCCTTGGTACGGCGACGGCGTGGCTCATTGCCATGTGCGAGTTTCCAGGTCGCCGGATCCTCGAGTGGGCGCTCATCATGCCGCTTGCGATCCCCGCCTACATCATGGCCTACGCCTACACTGATCTCCTCTCGCATCCAGGGCTCGTTCAATCCAGTTTGCGGTCCATCACCGGACTGGGGCCGAGGGACTACTGGTTCCCGGAGGTCCGATCTCTAGGTGGCGCGATTACAATGTTCATTCTCGTGCTCTACCCGTACGTCTATCTGCTCGCGCGAACGGCATTCCTGGAACAATCTTCTTGCTACATCGAAGTCGCCCGCACGCTGGGGCGTTCCCCCTACCAGACGTTCCGGCAGGTTTCCCTGCCCCTCGCCCGCCCAGCGATCGTCGCTGGGGTGACGCTTGCCGTAATGGAGACACTTGCGGACTTCGGCACCGTCGCGCACTTCGGCGTCGCAACCTTCACGACCGGCATCTATCGCGCCTGGCTATCGATGGACGATGTCGCAGCCGCGGCCCAGCTCTCTCTGAGCCTGCTCGCTGTCGTCATGACCGTCGTCCTGCTTGAACGCATGTCGCGCGGTCGAGCTCGGACGAGCAACAGCCGTCGAACCCGGGCGCTTGAAGGATATCGGCTCGAAGGTTGGCGGGCCGTTGGCGCAATGGCCGTCTGTTCCCTCCCGGTGCTGTTCGGCTTCATCTTCCCGGTCGCTGTGCTGTTCGCCATGGCGTGGAGCGATGGGCACAACCTTCTGTCACCGCGCTATATCGGACTGATTTCGAATTCCGTGACCTTGGCTGGAACGGCAGCTGTCCTGGCTGTCGGCCTCGCGCTGATCCTTGCCTACGCGGCGCGCTTGCGGCCTAGTCCGCTGTCCACCGCCGCCAACCGGCTCGCCAATCTCGGCTATGCGATCCCAGGGTCGATCATCGCCATCGCAGTCATCGTGCCCTTTGCAGCTCTCGACAACACAATCGACGCTGCCATGCGGTCGACGTTCTCGATCTCGACCGGACTGATGCTCTCAGGGACGATTGCAGCGCTCGTCTTCGCCTATCTGGTGCGCTTCATGGCGGTCGCCCTCGACGGCGTCGAAGCTGGCCTCGCGCGGATCTCACCCTCGATGGACGCGGCAGCACGCACGCTCGGCGAAAGTGAATTCGGAACGCTGCGGCGCATCCATCTGCCATTGTTGCGCAGTGGGCTGTTGGCTGCCGGTCTGATGGTGTTCGTCGACGTCATGAAGGAACTGCCGGCCACGCTGATCTTGAGCCCATTCAACTACGATACGCTCGCTGTTCAGGCCTATCGGCTCGCAGCCGATGAACGCCTGGAGCAAGCAGCAACTCCGGCCGTCGCGCTGGTTGCGATCGGGCTGATCCCTGTGATCATCATCTCGCGACGCATTGCGAGCACACGATCCGGGCGCACTGTGGCGCGTGTGGTCGAGGCCCCGGTTCCTCTGCACGAGTTCGAGCCGAAGCCGCACGCGCAGGCCTGACGGTTCGATGGAGCGCTGCGGTCGGCGGGCCGCGAGACGATGGGCACGCTTCCTTTAGAGCGCGGGACCTGCCCGCTTGGCCTTCGTGCCAACTCGGCCTATTTCTAGCAGGACGGCTTGCCCATGCGAACGGGGCCGCGCCGCTCTCGCAACACTCGGATGCAGCGACCATGGCCGCAGCGCGCAAACTGACGCCGAACCAAGCGATCGTACTCGGTGCGCTCGAGGCGGCCGAGACACCGATGACGGCGTATCAGATCCTTAATGCTCAGAGCGTTCGCGAGGCGGGCGTCCGCGCACCCCTGACCGTTTATCGCGCGCTCGAGGGCCTTCAGCAGCGCGGACTCGTGCACCGGATCGAACAATTGAATGCCTTTGTCTGCTGCGGTCACGGGCATCACCATACGCCGGCCGTCTTCCTCATCTGCTCACACTGCCGCAAGACCGCCGAAGTCCCAGCGCGGCAGGTGCGCCAATTGCTGATGGCACTCGCAGAGGGTCAGCGCTTCGTCCCCGAACGCATCTCTGTCGAGATCGCCGGGTCGTGCGCGGCATGTGCCGTCAAGCAGGGATGATCGGCGAGCATCCTGCAGACCATGACATCGCTCAGTCGCGCTCCAGCTTGGTCTCCACGGTGCCAAGCGCATCGGCCAGCCGGTGCGACGCTGAGCCGGGTTTCAGCGGCTTCTGCTGATCCGGGTGCGGAGCCCAGGCGGTCATCGTCAAGAGTTCGAGCGTCGCCGGGATCCGGCCATCAGCGCGTGCAAACCGGTCGATGTAGACCTCACAGACCCGGGCAAGAACAGCCCGCGTCAAGGGCACGCGCGAACGCTCGACCAGGATGTTGGTGGCCCCCATCGCGCGCAGCTCGCGCATGAGGTCGATTGGGGACGCGTAGGTGACGGTAACGCAATCGCTGTCGACGACGGGCAGCGCGAAGCCGGCCCGCTGCAGCAGTGCGCCAAGATCGCGGACATCGATGCGGGGAGCAACCCGAAGGGATGCCCCCCCTCGCACTTCGCTCTCGGCAATGGCGAACGCTTCGGCCAGTTCCAAGAGCGTGCGCCCACCTGCGAGTGCACCCAGAAACAAGCCATCAGGCTTCAACGCGAGGCAGACCTGACGCAGCACGCCGGGCAAGTCGTCGATCGTCGATAGCGACAGCGGCGCCACAACGCAATCGTAGCTCCCTGCTGCAACGCCGAGCGCCTCTTCACTGCCCGGGATCAAGCTGCCCGCGAACCGAGCCTGCGACACGGGTGTGCTCTCGATGACCGAGATCTTCGCATCCGGCAAACATGCCTGCAGGCGGGTCAGCGGACTTCCATCATGCCCGCCAATGAGCAGCACGTGGTGAAAGTCACGCAAAACGAAAGCCAGCCGCTCGCAAATGTCGTCGAGGGCGCGATCCAACAGAAATCCGGCACCTGGCAGGGCCATCCGTGCCGCGCGCGCTCGACGGGCGCGATGCAGCGCACGATCGAAGATGCGGGGAATGCTCACGCTCATCTCCTTATCAACTCGTGCTTGCCCGCCATAGTGCCGTCGACCAGAATAGTAATGTGGCGGGCACCCGTCGACGATCGCGATTGCGTCGCCTCCTTCGGCTCGGGTCAGGCCAACCGATTGCAAGATCGCGGACTGCACGATCGGCGTTGCCTGCTGCGGCGGAGCAATCGTTTGCCGGCAACGAGGGCGGGATGTCAGCCGAGGTCGTCGTAACCGGATCAAACGTCGAACATGCCGCGCCCGGATTGCCGGACACCGCCGGACAGCGTCCGCCGCGGCCACGGCTCGCGGCAAACCTCGCTCGGCTCGCCCGCGTCGCAGCGCGACCCCTACAACGTCTGATCGTTCCAGCCGCCTGCCCTGCGTGCCGCACGCCCCTCGCCGAGCCCGATGCGTTATGCGCCCCGTGCTGGTCGAGCGTGCGTTTCATCGTCGCCCCGCTCTGCGACCGGACCGGCCGTCCGCTTCCTTTCCAAGTCGATGGCCCCGTCGTCTCAGCCGCCGCGCTGGCCGACCCGCCGGACTATGACCACGCCCGTGCAGTCGGGCTTCACCAAGGGGCATTGCGCACGCTGGTGCTCGACTTCAAGTATCGCGACCGGCAGGACGCGCGCCGGCTTCTCGGGCGCCTGATGGAGCAGGCCGGCCGAGACCTGATCGCCGAAGCCGACGTGATTGCTCCGGTCCCCATGCCGACCCTCCGCCTCGTCCAGCGACACTTCAACCAATCTGCACTGCTCGCTGGCGAGCTCGGCCGGCGCACGCGATTACCTGTCTGGTACGCACTCTTGAAGCGGGTGCGCAGCACACCCCGCCAAGTTGAGCTGAGCGGGGCGGCGCGGCGCAATGCGCCACGTGGCTCGGTGGCTGTTGCCAAGCACCTGCGGTCCCGCATCAAGGGCCAATCGGTCCTTCTGATCGACGACGTGATCACAACAGGTGCGACCGTTTCGGCCTGTGCCAGGGCGCTCCGAGCAGCGGGCGTCAGGCGTGTCGACGTGCTCGCCGTGACGCTTTCGATCGGCGACACCGACACATCAGCGCTCGACCTCTTGTGAAGGCGCACTCAGGTCGACATCGGCGGCGCTGCAAAGAACTGGGTCAGCCAGAACCCCGCAACATAACCAAGCCCGCACTTGACGGCCGCAAGCGCCAGTTCTCGCGTCAACATGGGTGCATAGAAACCTGTCAGACGCCGCGCATCCTCAGGTGTTGCGGCAGTCTTGGCGATATGTGCGCTGACAGCTGGAAACTCAGCTTCGAGATACATGTAGCTCGCCCCGGCATAGGCAAGCGTAATCACGGCAAGCAGCCAGACCGGCGCCTCGGTCATGCCTGAAAGGACGGCAACGATCATGACGACAAGTTTGAGATAGGACAAGATCGTCGACATCGCATCAGCCTCACGAATAGCTACCGGGCCTGGGCCTGGCTTGGGCTTCTGAAGCCTGCCCTGAGCATGACACGCAACCGGGCAGCCAGCACTCTGTTGCTTGTAACGTGGGCCGATACGCAGCGAAACAGCCACCGGACGCGCGGCAGCCTGATCACTCTCGCCGCTCATAGGCGGCGCGTTCAGGGCCGCATTTGGGCCGACATCGCCGCATCAGGGTCGGTCAGCCGGGTCAGCCGCGCGGCAGCTGCACGCGCGAACGCGAGGTGCATGGTCTTGCGACGAGCCGCGGCCATCCGCTCGTGCGGTGCTGAGCGAATGAGATCGGCCCCATAGCGATCGCCAATGATCAAGCCCACGGACGGCGGAAGGACATCGCTCGGAAACTGCGGCCCGACCGCGAAGTAGAAGTCGTCGCAATAGGCAAAATAGTCCGGCCACTTAGTGTCGGCCCGAAAGTCCTCGAGACAGGACTTCACCTCGATCATGCGGACAATGCCGTTGGCCGAAAGCGAGACAACATCCGCACGACGCCCGTTCGGGAGCACAAGTTCGGTGATGCAAGCTTCGCCCATGGTGCCGAGCAAGCGCATTACGCCTCGGGCAATTTCGAGCGCCGCCTCGGACTGGCGACCGTCGATCGTCGGATCTACACCGCGCACGGCATCGAGCAACCCGTTGCGGGCCTGCTGTGCGTGCTTCCAATCGTCTTGATCATCGTCTGTCATCGGGTTGCCATGAGGCGGTGTGATCGGACGTCTCGGGCGAGCCAAAAGCTGGCGCCAACATTCCGCTTGACCTAACACTCCCCTGTTAGGCTTCGCACGCGCTTCCAGGGTGGCGCCGCCAAACTCGAAGCCGGTCGCCGGATGGCAGCTGAGCGCGATCGCTGCGCCCCGATCCAGCAGCAATAAGGACCGCGAATGTTCTTCAAGCGCAATGGCAAAACGAAGACTCCCGCCGAGGCGGCCGGATCTGACGGCAACGCCAAGGCCGACGGTCAATCAGACCGCGCGCAGCAGAACACGTCGTTGTCGGCAGACGCCATCCGAACCTCCCATATGCCGGCCAAGCCCACGCCACCCCTGCCAGCCGACCAATTGCGCCGCCGGATTGATCCCAAGACCTTGGGTGTCACATCGACGGCCGACGTTGCGCCCTGTCGCGGTCCGATCGGCCAGGAGCGCGCGCTTTCGGCGATCGCATTCGGTGCCGACATGGACGCCAACGATTTTAATATCTTCGTGCTCGGGCCGCCCGCGACGGGCAAATCGACGGCGGTCAAATCCTATCTCGAACACAGGACGACAACGGGCGGCCCAATCCGCGATTGGGTCTACGTCAATAACTTCGAGGACCCAAACCGGCCACGCGCGCTCGCGCTGCCCTGTGGCGAGGCCCATGCATTCGCCAAAGCATTGATCCGTTCAGTTGATGAACTGCGCCAGACGGTGCCGGCGGTGATCGAAAGCGACGAGTACCGTGCGCGCCGTCGCGAGATCGACGACGGTTTCCGCGCTGGCCAGGAGGAAGCCTTCGAAGCGCTCAATGCCAAGGCTGCGGCTCAAAATATCGCAATCATGCGCACGCAGATGGGCCTCGTCATGGCCCCCATGCATGACGGTAAGGTCGTCAAACCTGAAGTCTTCAACACGCTGCCACAGGAAATGCGAAAGGCGATCGAAGGCAAGATCGAAACGCTCCAGGCTGAACTGGCTCGCATTCTCGAAACCGTGCCCAAGTCCGATAAGGAGCGGCGGGCGCGGATCGCCGAACTCAATCGCGAAATCGGGACTGAGGCCGTAACCGCAGCGCTCGAAGACGTACGGGCCACCTTTGGCTCTGACAAGAACGTTGCTGGCTATCTCGACGCGGTCGCAACCGACATGGTGGCCAACATCGCAATCTTCCTGCCCGATAGCGAAGAAGCAGAGCAGCCCGTCAAGCAATCCATCGACACCGTCCGCCACCCTCGGTTCCGTCGCTATCTGGCGAACGTCATGGTTTCCCACACAGCCATCGACGGCGCCGCGACGTGTCGCCCTCCCTTGGTCGAGGAACTGAACCCGAGCTACGGCAACCTCGTCGGGCGGATCGAGCACATTGCGCAGATGGGCACGCTGCTGACAGATTTCTTGCTGTTGAAGCCAGGCGCCCTGCACGCTGCCAACGGTGGATACCTGCTGATCGATGCACGCAAGGTGCTGCTCTCGCCGTTCGCATGGGAGGCGCTCAAACGGGCGATCAAGTCTCGCGAGATCAGGGTCGAATCTCCCGTCGAAGCCTTGACCTACATGTCGACGCAAACGCTCGACCCGGAGCCCATCCCGCTCGATGTGAAGGTGGTGCTGTTCGGCGAGCGCGAGCTCTACTACCTGCTCGCAGCAGGCGACCCGGATTTCAACCGCCTGTTCCAGGTCCAAGCCGACTTCGAGGATACGATCATCCGCAGCGGCGAGAACGATCAGCGCTTCATCAGCCTGATCTCGGCGATCGTCGCCAATCACGGCTTGCGGCACGTCTCGGCCACGGGCCTTGCGAGGCTCATCGAGGAAGGTGCGCGGCTTGCTGGCGATCAGACCAAGCTCTCGGTCCAGATCGGGCGGCTCGCCGACATCGTCCGGGAAGCCGATTATTGGGCGCGGCGCGCGGGCCGCGATCTGATCGACGGCGAGAGCGTCGAGCGCGCGATCACAGAGGCGATCGAGCGGGTCGACCGCGTGCGTGACCGATCCCACGAAACGATCCGCCGCGACATCGTCATGATCGACACGACGAGCGAGAAGGTCGGCCAGATCAACGGGCTCGCCGTTTTGCAGATCGGCGCATTCGCATTCGGGCGGCCGAACCGCATCACCGCGCGCGTCCGCCTTGGTTCCGGGCGGCTGACCGATATCGAGCGCGAGGCGGAACTCGGCGGCGCTCTGCACACGAAGGGGGTGATGATCCTTTGGGGCTATCTGTCCGGCAAATTCGCCGAGGACATGCCGCTGGCGCTCGCCGCGACGCTTGGGTTCGAGCAATCCTACGGCGGCGTCGAGGGGGACAGTGCATCCTCAGCCGAACTCTATGCATTACTGTCGGCGCTTTCCCGGGTCCCGATCCGGCAGGGCCTCGCCGTCACAGGCTCCGTGAACCAGTATGGCGAGGTTCAGGCGATCGGTGGCGTCAATGAAAAGATCGAAGGCTTCTTCGACATCTGTTCTGCCAAGGGCCTGACGGGCGAACAGGGCGTTCTGATCCCGAAAGCGAACGTCCAACACCTGATGCTGCGGAGCGATGTCGTCGAAGCCGTCGAGACCGGCAAGTTCAACGTCTATGCCGTTGCAACGATTGACGAAGGGATCGAGCTTCTCACCGGCATCGAGGCGGGCAAGCCAGATAGCGCTGGCCGCTTCCCGCCCGGCACACTCAATGCGAGGGTGCGCGAAAAGCTCGAGATGTTTGCCGAAGCAGCCCGTGCTTATGCAACGCGGCGCGAGGCGGACGGGCAGGCGCGCGACGATGGAGCCGCGGTCGCAAGGCCTCCTGAATAGCAGCCATTCTCAGGTCCAACCGACATGATTGCCCACGTCGCTGAAGCAACCGAAGCCAAGGGACGCGTGATTGTCCGGCTGACAGGCGATAGGGAAGCTGGCGCTGTCCGAGCCGCGTTCGAGATCGCCGAGGCCTATGCTGCGGCCGTTGAACTGCTCGTGGTCGATGACGAGAACATCGAACGCGCGCTGCGGTTTCCATTCGTCAGGACGCTTTCGTTCCACGGTCGGGAGACATTCAGGGTATCGCCGAGGTTCCACGCGGTTGGTCACCACAAACTGGTGTCAGACGCCGAGAGGCTCGCGCGCCGGCTTTCCGAAGAGCGCAACGTCGCGTTCAAGGCCTCTGTGTCGACGGATGATCCGCGGCGCGCGATCTCCGTGGCGTGTGCGGCCGAAGGCCCCTGGAACCTCGTTGTTCTGCCGGCCGCCGATCACCGCCGATCCCTTGCCGAAGCACGCGCAATCCTGGATGAGGATCTCGGCGCGACAGCTGTTGCACTCATCCCGCCGTCCGGCAATCAAGACCGCCTCTATGCCCGCAATCCGGCAAGCCTCGCGGTGCTGCTTGAGGACGTGGGTTCGATTTCGGCGCTGCTGCAGGCCGCTGACCGGTTTGCTGTGCAAGCTGCTGCCCTGCACGGGCGCGCCCGAATTGCGATGTTTTGCGTCGGCCCTCAAGGCCGCCCGGGCGCTGGCGAGATCGAAGCTGCAGCGCGTCTCGTGCTAGCGGATCGACCGCACAGCAGTTTGCTCATCGAGGCGCGTTTCGCAGGCGCCGTCCCGGCCGGTGCAGATCTGACGCCCTATCTGGATCGCCTTGCACCGGGGCTCGTGCTGGCACGCTGCAACCTGGACGGGCCCACCCCAGAGACGCTCGCGCTGCTGTTGCGGCGCTTGAGGCCGCTCCTCATCCTTGCGCGATGACGCCCAAATCCGTTGCCGTCGCTCGTCATACCTCTCGGAACGCGCGGAACATCGCATCGGTGAGCGGCTTCAGCAGGTAACTCAGGATCGAGCGCGCATCGGTTTCAATGAAAACTTCCGCCGGCATCCCAGGCATCAGACGCTGGCGCGAACCGAGGCGGGCAAGTTCGTCCGGCGGAATGGCGACCTGAGCGGTGAAGTAGCTCTGGCCATCGCTGGCCGAGAGTTCAGCCGCCGAGACGCGCAGCACCTCGCCCTTGAGCCGGGGCGTCGTCTGGGCATTGAACGCAGAGAGCACCACGGTTGCCGTCTGGCCCGCCCGAACGCTGTCGATGTCCTGCGGCCTGATCCGGGCCTCGATCACGAGGCGCTCGTCTTCGGGCACGATCTGGAGGATCGCCTTGGCAGGCTCGATGACGCCGCCCTCGGTCTGCACGGCGAGGGCGTGGATCCGGCCGCCATGCGGCGCGCGGATGTCGGCGCGGGCGACCTTATCCTCAAGCGCTTTGCGTCGTTCGACAAGCTCGTTCAGCGCACTTTGCACCCGGCGCAGCTCATCCGACACGGTCTCAACCGTCGACTTTCGCCGCTGTGCGAGATTGAGCCTCGTCTCCGACAGGACGCCATCGACGCGGGCAATCTCGCTCGCCAGCCGGCCGAGTTCACCATCGAGCCGGGCCGCCTCCCGTTCCAGGGCGGACAGGCGCTGCTGATTGGCAAATCCCTGGGCAAACAGCGACCTTATCGACGCGAGTTCCTCAGTGATCAGACGACGTTCGCGACCGCGTGCGTCGCGTTGCGCGATCAGGCCATTCAACTGGGCGGTGACTTGCTCGATGCGCTCGCTCAGCATCGAGGTCTCCCCCCTGAGGCTGTCACTGCGTGCCCTGAACAAGGCCTCCTGCGTCGCAATCGTCTTCAGGATCGCTTCCGAACGCGAGACGTCGGCCGGGATCTCGAAGCTCTGCCTGCCGTCGCGCTCGGCTTCGAGACGGGCCTGCTGAATGCGAAGATCATCGATCCGCTCCGCGATGACGGTCAGTTCGGCCCGATCCGAGACGCGGTCGAGCTGGATCAGCACGTCGCCTGGGGCCACGAGATCGCCGTTGCGGACGTTGATCCTTGCGACGATCCCGCCGTCAAGGTGCTGGACCGTCCTGTAGCGGTTCTCGACCGTCACCGTGCCATTGCCGATCACAGCGCCGTTGATCGATACGAGCAGCCCAAAGACGACGAGAAACGCCATGAGGATGACCAACGCGCGGTTTCCGACGGTGATCCAGGCATCACTGCGCGACCAGCGCAGATCATCACGAGCCCCGGACGCGAGGGGCATTCCCAATATCGCCTTGGTCCGTGGCCCTTTGCCAACGCGATCGGTCATTCGGAAGCCTCCGGATCGTCCTTGAGCTTGGCGCGGGGGGGCTGGGCCGAGGCCGCAGCCGCCTGCAACTGCGACATCACCTCGTTGCGGGGGCCGAACGCGCGCTGCAGGCCCTGGTCAAGATAGAGCACGAGGTCGGCCTGACCGATCGCCTGGACGCGGTGCGACACGAGCACGATCGCGCAGCCGCGCTTGCGAAGCCCGTCGAGCGCTCGTGCAAGGGCTTCGTCGCCCGCCCGGTCGAGGTTCGCGTTCGGCTCGTCGAGAACCACGAGGACGGGATTGCCGAACAGGGCGCGTGCAAGCGCTATGCGCTGGCGCTGGCCGGCCGACAGGTGGGCGCCGAAAGCGCCGAGTTCGGTCTCGTAGCCATTGGGCAGGGCGAGGATCATCTCGTGGGCGTGGGCGTGCTTTGCCGCCTGCACGATAGCTGCATCCGTCGCATCGGAGCGGAAGCGGGCGATGTTCTCGCGCACGGTCCCTGCAAAGAGCTCGACGGCTTGCGGCAGGTAGCCGACATGCGCGCCAAGCGCGTCGGGTCCCCACTGATCGAGCGTCGCGCCATCGAGGCGGATCGTTCCGCCTGCGGGTGGCCAGAGACCTGTGATCGCGCGGGTCAGGGTCGATTTGCCCGACGCCGATGGGCCGATCACGGCAAGGATCTGCCCGGGCTTGATCCCGAAACTGACGTTGGCGAGAATCAGCGTACGCGTCTCGGGCGTCGCCACGCGGAGATTTTGGACCTCGAGCACGCCACGCGGAGCAGGCAGCGATGTCCGAGCCTGCGGCTCCGGCTCCTTGCGCAACAGATCATCGATCTTCGTGAAGCTTTCTGCCGCTCTCAGCATGCCACGCCACTGTCCGAGCAGCTGTTCGACGGGCGCGAGAGCACGGCCGAAAATGATGGTCGCTGCAACGATGCTGCCGGCACTGATGTCGCCACTGAGCGCAAGCGCTGCACCAACGGCGAGCATCATCGACTGCAGCGCAAGCCGCAGTGTCTTGGTCGTGGCCGTCATGCCGCCGAGCCGGTCGGCGGCAAGGCCCTGCCAGGCCTGGGCCTCGCCGTTGCTGCGCTGCCATTTCTGGCGGTAGGCTTCGACCATGCCCATGGCGGCGAGCGCTTCGGCATTGCGCTGGCCGACCTCGGCGATCTCAAGCGTTTCAGATGATTTCTTTGACGCAGCGAGCAGGGCCGACCGGCTCTCCCGTTCGCCGATGATGGTTATGCCGAGAAGCACGAGTGCGCCGACCGTCGCTGCAACACCAAGCACCGGGTGGAACGCGAAGATGATCAGCAAATAGACCGGCGTCCAAGGCGCATCGAAAAGCGACAGAGGGCCTGGTCCGGAGACGAAGGATCGGATCTGGTCGAGTTCGCGCATCGCAGCCGTCGAAGTGCGCGCGTTGTAGACGCTGCGTCTGAGCGCAGCCCTGAAGACGCGGTCCGCGATCCGTTCGTCGAACTCACGTCCGAGCCGCACGACGACCCGCGATCTGATCCACTCGAGTGCTCCGATCACGACATAGACGCAGGCCGTCAGCACCGACAGTGCGAGCAGCGTCGGCATCGAGCCCGAGGTCATGACGCGATCATAGACCTGCAGCATGAAGAGCGGGCCTGCGAGCATCAGCAGGTTGATTACAAAACTGAAATTCGCAGTGGCCCAGAGCGCCGACCGGCCATCCATCACGGCGGCCCACAACTCGCCGTCGCGGCTGACCTTCATCAGGCGCAAGGTCTCTGCGAGTGACGCAGACACCAGTTTTGGCTGTCCGGCCTTGGCCGCCTCGCGGCCGTCTGATGGCTGTCCGGCGCGCCGGGACGGGTTGGCGTCGGGCTTGTCAGGCGCCTCTTTGGGCGCGCTCTGCGAAGTCTGCGACGAGGGATGAGCCTGCCGACGGTGCGACTGCGCGCCCCGATCAGCGCCGTCGAATTGAGCGGGTTGCCCCTCGGCCACCAGGCTCGAGCCTCCCCGCTGTTCTTGAAGACGGATCAGTTCCTCGATTTTCTCGAGCGTCGGATCGGCAGCGGGGTTGGCGACGTGACGGTCATGGCCGCGTGCGTTGACAGGGCGTTGAATGCTTATCCGGCCCGCCGGAGCGGGCTCAGCATCTGTCAGACGGATCGGCGCTGGGCGTGGCCGGCGATCGGAGCGGCGCTCACCGATCATGCGGCGCTCAGTGATCGGGCTTCGTTCTGGCGCCCGAAGAACCGGGCGCGAGTCCGCGGACGGGGACGTCTCATCCCCGCCGGCTGTTGGCCTTTGTGCCGTCGAGGGGTTGGGCGCGTTCAGGCGAGCCCGCAACGCCTCGTGGAGCGCCGACACTGGGCCGGCCTCGGGAGGCGTCTGACGCGGTTTCGGCTCGCGGGTCACGGTCGGTGCGCTCAAACGGGATGGTGGCGGATCACTCGGTGCACGGCGATGCTCCCGGTCGACGCACGGGGTTGCGCGGCCACCTGGGAGGATCACCAGTCTCGCACCCTGACAGACACGGGTGAGCAAGTGATTAACCGGTGTCCCATGGCAACGCCTGACCAAAAATGGGCTCAGTTCCAATGGGATTGGCGACGTTGGCTAAAGGATCCTTAGCGCTTTCATGCCATGGTCGGACGAGATGGAAATCGGGGAGTTTCAAGTCATGCGTCTCACCGCACTCTTGGCAGCCTTTGCTGCCGTCGTGCTCACGACGTTCTCGATGGCCGCGCCATTACAAGCGGGCGGCTGGGAACACCGGCGCGCGCCTGCTGGCTATGGTCGTGTGCAAGTGATTGAGCGTCACGTCTATCGCCCGCGCTATCGGGTGAATTCCTACGCAGACCCGTACCGCTACCGCTATGAGCCGCGCGGCTACTACCCGTATTATAACAGCGGACACTGGGTGCCGCGCCATACGGTGCGCCGCTCCTACCGGCTCGCGCAGCCCCGGTACTATAAGGCCTGGGGCGCGAACAAGCACGGCTATCACCATCGCTCGTGGCATCAGAACCATCACGGCCGCCACCGGCCTTGGCACTGGTGAGGTCAGGCCTCGACAGCTCTCCCGCGCGGCTCAACACCGATTAGCTGTCGTTGCAACAGGAGGGGATTGTGCTGGTCCGTCAGCGGCGGGCGAGCCCTGCCCAATGCAAGGCGATCGCTGCAGCATTCGAGACGTTGAGGCTGCGGATCGGCCCGGACGTCGAAACGCTGACGATCACGTCGCATGCCTGCCGCGTTGCATGCCTCAGGCCCTTGCCTTCGGCGCCGAACACGAGAGCGATCCGCCCACTGAATGGAAGGGCCTCGAGCCCGTGCTCGGCCTCTCCATCGAGCCCGAGCACGCGAACCCCGGCCTCCCGCAGGGATCCAAGCGCCCGAACGAGGTTTTGGACCCGCGCAACCGGAACGAGTTCCACGGCACCGGACGCCGATTTCGCAAGCGCGCCGCCGAGCGGCGGGCTATGGCGTTGCGTCATGATCAGCCCTGCGCTGCCAAAAACTGCGCCAGACCGCAGCACGGCCCCGACATTGTGGGGGTCGGTCACCTGATCCAACACGACGATCGGACCATGGCTTCCGGCACGGTCAGCGAGCGCCTCGACGGTTGTATCGGCGAGCGGCTCGACGATCGCGAGTGCACCCTGGTGCACGGTGTCTGGTCCGAGGAGTTTGTCGAGGATCCTCGGGGATACGCGGTCGATCGGGATGTCATGTCGATGGGCGAGCGCCTCACCGAGCCGGCGTTCGGCGTTCTCGGTCAGCTTGACTTCGTGCAGCACCCGATTGGGGTTGGCCAGAGCGAACGCGACCGCGTGGATGCCAAACAGACGGCGCTCCGTCCTGTCCCGCTCGGTATCGGCGACGTCGTTCGCGCGCTCGTCGCGCCACACCGGCCGCGCCTGTGTGCGGCGTCTTTGAGCATCGCGCCGGGGATCATTGTCGCTCACCCTACACCTCGCCATCGATCAGGCCTTCATCGAGCCAACAGGCTATCGCACGCGGCTCGGGCTTCGTCTCGCTCTCCCTGCGGTCAGATCGAATAGGCGTTGACATCCGGGGCACCTTTTGACGTATTGCGCCCTCGCGCGGGGTTGGCTCGGTCCGCTTTCGCGCAGGGAGGGGTGCCCGAGTGGCTAAAGGGGACGGACTGTAAATCCGTTGGCTACGCCTACGTTGGTTCGAATCCAACCCCCTCCACCACCGCCACACGAACGGGGCCGTGGGCTGACGTGCAGTGGTGCGACGTTGGTGGCGCTGAAAGCCCTTGACGCCGCATGAGATGCCGCAGGCGGGCATCGTATAATGGTATTACCCTAGCCTTCCAAGCTAGAGACGCGGGTTCGATTCCCGCTGCCCGCTCCATCCGAGCCCTGTCCAGCCCGCAGACATGGCTAACAGATCATCCCTAAGACATGGGTGACACGCTCACGCCCGATCGCCAACCCCGGGGCGGCTTATCCGTCACAAGGCGCATTCCGCGTTACCGGCTCGTGTTCCCTCTCCGACACTTGGTTTCCTTTGCAGCACCCGATTGACCAAGTGTCGGGGACACAGGGAACACGAGCA
>JBHJOC010000020.1:0-83518 GCA_050330095.1 Hyphomicrobiaceae bacterium | reverse complement strand
TTACCGCGGCTGCTGGCACGGAGTTAGCCGGGGCTTCTTCTCCCGCTACCGTCATTATCGTCACGGGTGAAAGAACTTTACAACCCTAAGGCCTTCTTCATTCACGCGGCATGGCTGGATCAGGGTTTCCCCCATTGTCCAATATTCCTTACTGCTGCCTCCCGTAGGAGTCTGGGCCGTGTCTCAGTCCCAGTGTGGCTGATCATCCTCTAAGACCAGCTACTGATCGTCGCCTTGGTGAGCCGTTACCTCACCAACTAGCTAATCAGACGCGGGCCCATCTAATGGCGATAAATCTTTCCCCCGAAGGGCGTATGCGGCATTAATTCCAGTTTCCCGGAGGTATTCCGCACCATTAGGTAGGTTCCCACGTGTTACTCACCCGTCTGCCACTCCCCTTGCGGGGCGTTCGACTTGCATGTGTTAGGCCTGCCGCCAGCGTTCGTTCTGAGCCAGGATCAAACTCTCAAGTTGAAGAGTTGGATTCTGGACGGATCTCGATCTCTCGAGAATGCGTAACGGGCACCTTCACACTGACGTTCAGCTTGCGCTAAACGTCTGGTGATGGCTGAAACGCATTGCGTCCTAGGTTCCGTTCGCTCTTACGAGCGGGCAGAGACCTCGCCGCCTGCGTTTCTCTTTCAATGTTTGACTGTCAAAGAGCAAGCCGAACGTCAGAGACAAAGCATCCCAGCACCAGCAAGCTGGCTTGCGTCTGCTAGGGTTGTTTGAGAGCTGAGTCGTCATCGGCACCGCGAGACGTCAGTGCGTCTCGGCGAGAACCGCTATAAATACCTTCTGAGCCCCGAAGTCAACGCCTTCTGTCAAAAAAATTTACGAACAGCCAACTCATTGTTCTAACTCTGATTCTCCGATCTGCCCGCACTGGGGCGCCGGCGCCTGACGGAATTCCTTCGGCGCGCTGGCTCCCTGGAGAGCCATCCAGGCGTCAGCACTCCACCCGAAGGACAGACCAAACGCGGGCGCTCGGTGCCCTTGCGATCAGCCGATCCCGCAATGCTGGTGGGCATCGGCACAAACCTCACGGGCCATCGCGAAGCCGCAGCACGCCGCTGACTGCTGCACGCCGTGACGGAACGCTCAGCCAAAGCGCTGCCCGGGCATGCGATCGCGTTTGCCCGCAAAGGCGCTTGCCACGATTGCGCCCAATCATTGTACAACTTCCAAGGCGGCCCGCATTCTTCGGCCATGGGGCGACGTGCTTTTGGGGGGGGGCTATCGCGTGGACCTACGGCGACATACGCCGGTTGGACGCTATCGCGCGCCGCGGTTGCAGCGCCGGCGCAGCGAGGGTTTGTCGAACGTCTGCCGCGGCCGCGCACGCCACCTGGAGCAAGGCGCATTTGATAGTGACGATGCCGGACACCAGCGCCGCCACCCCATCAAATGGATGGTCAGCTCGATGCTCGCGGCCGCCGTCACCATTGGTGCGACGGGTGTCGTCGTCTACGGGTCACTGGAGACGCGCTCGGCAGGTACACTCGACATCATGCGCGAACTCGAGCGCGCGCAGCGCCCCCAGACACCGGTTACACGTTCGCGCAACCGCGACGACGGTCTTGCCTGGTTGACGCCAAAACAGGACCGACTTCATCTGGTCACGAGTACGCTCGTGTCGCGGATCGTCCACCACGAGCAGATCCAGGTTCGGCGCAACGACAAACCATTTCTGCAAATCCGCCCCTACTTGCGCATCAGTGCACGCCTCGCCCCAGCGAGCCGAACGTATCTCGACGTCATCCCGCCGTTCGACCCGATCAGGCTGTTTGCCCCGCAGGAACAGCGTGCCGCTGACGACGAACGCGATGGCGGAGGGTTTGGCACCATCGAGGCGATCGTCCGCGATCTTGCTCCCGGCGAGGACTGGTCTTTGGACGCAGGGGGGCTCGAAGCTGGTGATGTCGCTGAGGTCGTGCGTCGCATGATCCTCGAGGACCCAGGTGCTCCAAGCGTTCAGTTCGGGCTCGAGCAGCAGGTGATCGACGGCCTGACGCCGGACTATCTTATCGGTGCGGGAGCCGATCTCATTGCACGCTCGGCACCGTCAGGGGCCGTCACGACGCTCGTGCGCCGACGCGATCCGACGATCGACGATGGGCGCGACGACACAGGTCGCGAATTCCGCGTCATCACGGCGCGTGCCGGTGACACGATCGGAGCGGTTCTTGTCAGCCAGGGCGTTGCGCCTGACCTCGCAGCAGCGGTCGAACAAACCGCGCAGCGCAGTCAGCGCGGGGGACGTCTCCAGACTGGCCAGCAAGTCCACGTCATGCTGATGCCGACCTTGGACGGCGCTGCTGGGATCGAGCCAGTCAAGGTGAGTGTGTTCGACACGGCCCACACCCATGTCGTCACGGTCAAGCGCACAGGTGCGGGCGAATTCGTCGCCGAGACGCGGCCGGACCAAGACGCGCTCATCAGGGCCATGCGTGATGACACGTCGGCACGGGCCCGCAACACGCTTTACGCAAGCATCTATGCGACCTGCCTCGAACAGGGCCTCGAGCCTGCAACCATTCTGCAGATCTTGCGCCTGTTCGCACACGAAACCGACTACCGACGCGAATTGAGGGCCGGCGACCAGCTCGACCTGTTCTTCGAAATGAATGCCGACGGCGACGGCAAGCTCGAGATCTCCGAACTCGTCTATGCCGCCTTGACGAGCGGCGGCGACACGGTCGGCTTCTGGCGCTATCGCTCCGATGACGGCACGATCGATTTCTATAACGAACAAGGCCAAAACAACCGACAGTTCCTGCTGCGCCGGCCTGTGCGTGGCAGTGATGTTCGTCTGACGTCCGGATTTGGTATGCGCCGCCACCCGATCCAACGCACGATGCGCTTTCATGCCGGCATCGACTGGGCAGGGCCGATCGGCACGCCGGTGCTCGCTGCGGGGAACGGCGTCGTGGAAGAAGCACGATATCGCGGGGCCAACGGCTACTTCATAAGCCTTCGCCACGCCAACGGGTATGACACGACATACTCGCACATGCTGCCGCGATTTGGTCCAGGCATCGCCGCTGGCGTCCGCGTGCGACAGGGGCAGGTGATCGGGTTTGTCGGATCAACCGGGCTGTCGACTGGCGCCCACCTGCACTTCGAGGTCCATATCAACGGCCGCCCGGTCGATCCATTACAAATCCGAGTCCCGCGCGAACGCGCTCTGTCCGGACGCGACCTCAATGATTTCAATCGCGAGCGGAGCAGGCTGCTTGCAATCATGCGCTCTCCGCCCGTTCGCGTTGCAGAAAAAGCGCCGTGAGCGCATGCACGAGGCGCCGTCACCCGCCATCGGTGCGAAGGCCTCTGGGTCGCAGGCACCTGCTCCTGCGATCATCGTCTTGGATAGCGATGCGAAGCGCAGACCGTCACGGAGAAGCGCAGAACCTTTCAACACTCGCTGGACATCCGGCAGCGAACCGCATCGCTCGAACTCACATGACGGAACTCCAGGGATGAACCTTTGGACGTGCGGCGGGGTGCTCGCGCAGGTATCCGTGCAGAATGTGCAGCAGCTGCCAAACATCCTGGCTGGTTCCATTTCGCTGCGCCGACCTGATCTCATCGATGATGATGTTGCGCACTTGGACCTCCCCATCGGGTAGGCTCGCGAGATGAAGTGCCAAACCACAAGCCGAAGCGTGGGGAATGTGCTCGTGCGAAGCAATCGCGAGGATCTCAGCCTCCGTGAGACCACTCAGCGCAACGCAGTCCTCTAATGAGATCATTGCCATCCTCCCTGTTATCGTTGATGGGGTGGCGGCTCTCTTAAGGTGTCACAAAACCGTCGCGTTTCAAGAGCTGGGCAGCGGAAGCCGTGCGTTATCGCCTGGCAAGCAGGCTTGAACACCGCAATGCGCTTAGTCTCGGCCGAAGCTGATCAGATCGCTGCGTTGACCGGGAAGGCCTGACTGGGCACTGTCCTCAGGCTATCGGACAAGGAGATTGCAATGGTTTCGGCGACACTGACCGTATCGGCAGCATTAGCGCGAGGGCGTTGAGGTGGCTGGTATTCTCGAGGGCATGCGCGTCGTCGAAGGTTCTGCCTTCGTTGCAGTTCCACTTGCCGGGATGACCCTTGCGCAGATGGGCGCTGACGTCATCCGCTTCGACCGGCTGAGGGGCGGGCTCGACGCGACCCGTTGGCCGGTCACACAGAACGGTTCGAGCTTGTTCTGGGCAGGCCTCAACAAGGGGAAACGCTCGATTGCCGTTGACATGCAGTCTCCGCGTGGGCGTGAGCTGATTTCTGAGCTGATCTGTGCCCCAGGGCCGGATGCCGGTCTCTATCTCACCAATCTCAGGGTCCGCGGCTGGATGGATTACCAGACCCTGTCGAAGCGGCGCCCTGATCTTGTGATGGTGACGCTGCTCGGCGACCGCCACGGTCGCCCACAGGTCGACTACACAGTCAATCCGGCCGTCGGTTTCCCGCATGCAACGGGTCCAGAAGGCTCGGTCGAGCCAATCGCACATGTCCTCCCGGCCTGGGATTGCATCGCCGGCAACATGGTGGTGTCAGGCCTGCTCGCTGCCGAGAGGCGTCGGCTGAGAACCGGTCACGGCCAGTCGGTCGAGCTGTCCCTCAAGGACGTCGCTGCAGCCATGTTGGGCAACCTCGGTATCATTGGCGAGGTGATGGTGAACGGGGTCGATCGACCAAAGTCCGGCAACGCGCTCTATGGGGCTTATGGACAGGACTTCGTCTGCGCCGATGGTGAGCGTGTCATGGTGATCGGTCTCACAGATCGGCAGTGGCGGGGGCTCATCGAGGTGACAGGGACGAGCGAGGCGATTTCAGCCCTGGAGGCACAGCTCGGCTTCGCGCTCGCTGAAGAAGGGGCCCGTTGGAGCGCACGCGCCGCGATCACGGCCCTATTGGCACCTTGGTTCAAGGCACACACCGCTGCAGATATCGGCATGTTGTTCGACAAGGCTGGCGTGACATGGTCCAGGTTCAGGTCATTTGCACGGGCTGTCGCCGAGGACCCGGACTTCTCACTCGAAAATCCGATGTTCTCTGACATCGAGCAACCGGGCATCGGTCGCTACCGGGTTCCGGGATCACCCTTCAGTTTCTCTCTCGATGGCCGTCAACCACCTGCGCCGGCGCCGGTCCTCGGCAGTCACACCGAGGAAATCTTGGCCGATGTCATGGGGTTGCCCGAGGTTGAGATCGCCAGCCTGTTCGACGCTGGCGTCGTCGCTGGACCTCGGACCTGAATGAAAACCGAAGCAGGCAGAAGCGGCCTCGTCTACTCAGTCTATTCCCGCTGATCAGAACTCCCTGCACCATCCGCACGACGCGTCTGCCAGGAACTTCTAATCGAAAAGCGGTACTAGAAAATTCAATGGCCGAGTGTGATTCAGACCGAGAAGTCCGCCTCTTCACCCGGCCGAAAACGATGCAGCGGACTTCTCGGTCATCACACTAGTTGTGTGCCCTGTGTCTCCGACACTTGTTTCCCTCTTCAGCACCCGATTGACCAACTGTTCGGAGGCACAGGGAACACGAGCAACTCCATGATACTAATGTTGCTTTTTCCACCAACGCTTGGCAGGCGAGACTGCAGACGGTGGGGACCAAGCGCTGGTGACGCAACACCTAGCCAGCAACACTTCTTGCCGTGGCATCGATGTGGGCTGCGAGCCGCTGGTCGATCCCGAGACGGTTTGCGAGGTCTGCAAGGAAAGCCTGCTCCGCTGCGGTATCTGGCTCGATGGCGAGGCGTGCCGCAGTGTACAGTTGGATTGCCTCGCGTTGGCCCGAGATGCTGCGTGCCAGTTCATCAGCCGTCGCCGGGCGGGCCATTTCACGAGCGATGAATTCTTCGGCCTCCCGATCAAGACCTGCATGCGAAAGATTTGCGACGATACGAGACTGCTCCTGCGCGTCGATGCGGCCATCCGCAGCCGCCGCGGCGATCATGGCGCGAATGTACGTAATCGCTGCATCATTCGTGACGGCTCCTTCCTCGAAGCCCGATCCACTCGGCGCCGCCTCGGTTTGCGCACCGGATTCGGCCGTCGGGGCACGCCCCGCGGAGTAGTTCTGATAGGCCCGGTAGGCGAGCCCACCAATCAAAGCGAGCGCACCGAGTTTCGCCGCTGAAACCGCAACCGATCTACCGGTTCGAGTCCCAAGCACCAGCGCGCCAAGGCCACCAAGGGCCGCGCCAGCACCGACTTTATTATTGGCAATGAAGTCCTGGAGCTGTCGCATCAGCTCTTCGGGCGAGCGCCCGCCACTCATTTTCTCGACCATGTCGCGAACTTGAGGGTTCTGCGCAATCTGGCCGGCGCCGTCCTTCGTGCCTTGCCCGGCATCCCGGAGCACTTTGCCGAGCATATCGAGCAGGCTGCCGCCGTCAGGCTGCGGCGTCGATGGTGCGCCGCTTGTCGGGGTCTGGGCCTCGCTCTGAGGTGCCATCTGGCGGAAGAGATCGTCGAGGCTGAAGCCACCCGCGTTGGGCGATGGCTGCCCCTGGGGTGCGTTCTGAGCGCTCGCCTGTGGCCCGAGCATGTTGCGCAGCAGGTCTTCGAGGCCGTTTCCGCCACCAGCCTGCGGCTGTGCTCGTGGTGTTGCTCCCTCGGGACCCGTTCCGCCCAGCTGGTTCAACAGCTCGCCGAGCCCGCCCAATCCACCAGGTGCAGCCGTTGGCCGCTGTTGCGCTCCCGCGCCCTTCATCATCATGTCGAGAATTGTCTTGGCGTCGAGCATCGGGATGCTCCTCCATTGCAACGACGGTCGAGACCCCGCTCAAAGGCAGGGCTGCAGCGTGCATGCCGCACGCTTAAGTTCGGGATCGCGCCGTTGGAAACAAGTGCGGATTGGAACGAAACAGCGTTCCTGCCATGTTGGCGTGCCTCGCTCGTTCGACGACTTGCCGCATATGGGCACAAATCAGGCCAAGATCGGGCGAAAACCATGTAACGTCGATACCAACCGCGCCTCGGGGCATCCACGTTCTCAGGATGGTGCCACCGGCTCGCGGGATAGCGGTGCTGCAGGCTCCCGCTCATCAACTTCGCCGATGAAGCGCCGGAACAGGCGCGACGCTCCCGCACCCAGCTGATCGACGAGAACGAACACCGCAGGGACGAACACGAGCGACAGGATTGTCGAGGAGATCAGCCCGCCGATGACGGCAATTGCCATCGGCGCGCGAAACTCGCCACCTGCACCAATCGCAAGCGCCGATGGCAGCATGCCGCCACACATGGCGATCGTGGTCATGACGATTGGCCGTGCCCGCTTGGCACCCGCATCAATGATCGCAGCTTCACGGTCGAGCCCGCGCGCTTGTGCTTCGATCGCGAAATCGACCAGCATGATCGCATTCTTCGTCACGATCCCCATCAGCATCAGAATGCCGATCACGACGGGCAGGCTGATCGCATTCTGAGTGAGGAACAGCGCGAAGATCGCACCACCGATCGACAACGGTAGCGAAAACATGATCGTGATGGGGTGCAGGAAGCTCGCGAACAGCAAGACGAGAATGGCGTAGACCATCATCAGGCCTGCGGCCATCGCTTGGCCGAAGCTCTCGAAGACCTCGGACATGACCTCTGCGTCGCCGAACTGCTTGAGTGTGACGCCAGGCGGCAGCGCCTCTGCTGTCGGCAAGGCGCGGATGGCAGCGACCGCATCGCCAAGCGGCGTCCCTCCGGCGAGGTCTGCCCCCAAAATCACCTGACGGGCACGGTCATAGCGGGTGATCGCGGTCGGTCCTTGCGCTGGAACGATCTCCGCGATTGCCGAGAGCGGCACGGCATGGCCTGACGGTGTCGTAATCCGGAGGGTTTCGAGCAGGCTCGCGTCAGTTCGAGCGCTCTCCTGCAGCTGGACCCGGATCGGGATCTGGCGATCGCCGACGTTCAGTTTCGCAAGCGCCGGTCCGACATCGCCGAGCGTTGCTATCCGCACAGCCTCCGCGATTGCCTCGGTCGTGATGCCGAGTTCCGCGGCGCGGTCTCGGTCGGGCACGATCCGCAGTTCCGGCCGATCGAGTTCCGCGGTCGACGAGACGAGCGTCACTTGCTGCAACCGCTTCATCTCGGCCGTGAGCTTGGCCGCCGTTGAGGTCACAACATCGCCGTCAGGGCCGCTCACGACCATCTGCACCTGGCGTTGGCCGTTCTCCTCCATGAACCAATAGCGCAGATCTGCCTCATTCGACACGTCTCCGGCGATCTCGTCACGCAGAGTGATCTGAGACTTGTCGCGATCCGACTTGTCGGTCAGAGCAATGACGAGCGTCGCTTTGCGGACCTCATCGCCCGCCCCTAGGATGCCGCCGCCGGAGACGAACACGCTCGTGACCTCGGGACGGTTGCGAATTCGGCTCGCGAGCCGGTCGGTCGCAGCGCGTGTTTCAGACAGTGGCGTGCCGGGCGGCAACTCGACGGCAAGCAACAGCCGACTGACGTCTTCGGCCGGCAGAAAACCCTCGGGCAGCAACGCCATTGAGCCGATCGAGCCTGCAAACACGCCGAGACCCATGACCACCGTCGCGATCCGCCGTCGCACCGAAAGCGTCACAAGGCGCACATAGCTGCGGATCATCCAGCCCTGCTTTTCTTCATGGTGGCCGTCGGCGCGCATGAAATAGGCTGCCAGAATGGGGGTGATCAGGCGCGCAACGAGCAGTGAGAAAAAGACGGCTGCTGCGACGGTCAGCCCGAATTGCCGGAAATATTGACCGGCGATCCCTCCCATGAAGCTGACGGGTGCGAACACGGCAATGATCGTCGCAGTGATCGCAATGACAGCAAGACCGATCTCGTCAGCCGCTTCGAGCGCTGCACGATACGCCGATTTGCCCATTCGCATATGTCGCACGATATTCTCGATTTCGACGATCGCGTCGTCGACCAGAATGCCCGTCACGATCGTGACCGCGAGCAGACTGACGAGATTGAGCGAGAACCCGAGGGCATCCATCACCCAGAACGCAGGGATGATCGACAGCGGCAGTGCAATCGCCGCGATCACGGTCGCCCGCCAGTCGCGCAGGAAGATGAACACCACGAGGATCGCGAGTGCCGCACCCTCCAGCAGCGTGTGGATCGTCGAGGTATAGACGCCTTCGGTATACGGGATCGTCGTGTCGATCAGGCTCAAGCGCACATCGGGAGAGCGTGCTTCGAGCGCAGTGATCGCGGCAGCGACACGCTCTGCGACGGTCACATCGGAATGGCCTTTGCCGCGCGTGATCGAGAACCCAACCACCTCGACACCGTCGTGGGAGGCAAAGGTTCTCGGCTCCGAGACGGTATCGGTGATGGTGGCGATCGCGTCGAGCCGAACTTCGCGACCGCCGCCTATGGTGATACGCGTTTCTGCGAGCCGCGCGACGGCTTCAGCGTTACCGAGCGCACGGATTGCCTGCTCGCGGCCTCCGATCTCGGCACGACCGCCGGAGAGGTTGACGTTGACGGCGCGCAATTGGGCATTGACTTCGCCCGCTGTAATCCCAAGGGCCAGAAGCCGGTCAGGATCCAGGGCGATCCGCACTTCCCGGACAACGCCGCCGACCCGCGTGACTTGAGCCACTCCGGGCACGCTCTGCAGCTCACGCGTCACGGTGTCGTCGACGAACCAGGACAGCTCCTCTGCGGTCATGGCGGGCGCACGCGCCGCATAGGTGACAATCGGCAGCCCGACAATATCGAGACGCTGGATGATCGGCTCGTCGATCGCGCGCGGCAACTCGGCACGAACACGGGCGACGGCATCCTTGACGTCGTTGATCGCGCGATCGACCGGGGTGTCGAGCACGAACTCGACCAGCGTCGTTGTCACCCCCTCCGTGATCGTGGTCTGGAGGTGGCGGACACCGCTGACACCTGCGATCGCGTCCTCGACCCGCTTCGTCACCTGCTGCTCGATCTCGATCGGAGCGGCGCCTGACTGGGTGATGACGACCGAAATGATCGGCACGTCGATGTTGGGGAACCGTGTGATGGGCAACTTCGAGAAGCTGAACCAGCCGAGCGCCATCACGACAAGGAACAGCACGAGCGAGGGAACCGGCTTGCGGATGGCGGCAGCCGAGACGTTCACGTTCATGGCTGGGCCCCACTCACGCGGTAGGCCTGCTCGGTGGTACGCACTCTGTCGCCGGGCGCGAGAAACGTTCCAGCCCTCGAGACAACCACGGCTCCGATAGCAAGTCCCTGCTCGATGATCACATGTTCAGCTGACCTCAGGCCAATCGTCACTGGGACCTGTCGGACAACGCCGTTCTCGACCGCCATCACGAACGGGTCGCTGCCACGAAACAAAATCGCCGACGCAGGGATTACGAGCCCGGTCTTGCGTCCAATCTCGAGGACGCCGCGAGCGAACGCGCCGATTGGGGCTTCGGCTCCTGGGCTCAATTCAAGGCGCACCCTGGCAAGCCGTGTCTGTCGATCGACCCTTGGCTCGATCAATCGAACGCGCGCCTCGATTTGTGCACCGCTCGCGAGCGCGATCGTTGCCGGTTGGCCAACGCTGATCTCGCGCAAGCGCGTCTCTGGGACCTCCGCCTCGAGTTCCGTCTGACCGTCGCGGACGATGCGGAACAGGGGACCGGCTCCGGACGATGCGATGGCACCGACCCGTGCGGTCCGCTCGAACACGAGGCCGTCGAAGGGTGCACGGATTGCAGTCCGCTCGAGTTGCCATTCGAGTTCGCGCAGTTGCGCTTTCGCGCTTGCGAGGTCGGCGTGCGCTGCGAGGCGCGCTTGCTCCGCACCGTCGCGCCGCGCCTTCGCGGACGTCGCAGCGAGGACGCGCTGATCGAACGCGCTCTCCGAAAGAACGCCGCGATCGCGCAGGGGGCGACCGCGATCGACCTCTGCACTGGCAAGTTTGGCTTCGGCCTCAGCAGAGACGAGGGTGCTTTCAGCCTGCGCGATCGCGGCCGTCCAACGGTCGATCGAAGCGACGGTTTGCGCGCGTCGCTGCTCCAACGTCTCGCGCTCGAGTTGTGCGAGCACCCGTCCGACAACCACGCGATCACCGACCTCGGCGTCGACGGAGACAATCCGCAACCCCTCGACTTCGGCAATCACCATGCCCTCTTCGCGCGGCATAATCGTGCCGGTCAGTGAGAGCTGGCGGACCAGGGTCTCGGAGCGGACGCGCACGACGCTGACAAGCGGTGCGCGCTCGGCCACTGATTGTTCTGAAGCAACGGCGCTGTCGCCAGGTTCACGGGACCATCCAGCCATGGCCGACAGGGTATCGGTGAGCGTGGCTGGCAATAAACCCGTCGCGGCCGCAGCGACCATCGCGCCAGCCGCGAAGGCTGCGGCTAAAAGGGTGCGTTTCATGACTGAAGCCTTTTGGCGGTTCCACCCGGTGCGAGGCCGGCTCGCTGGGTCTCGTCCAACTCGCTCTGGCGCGTAATGGAACGCGCGTCCAAGAGCCGGCTATTCGGCCGCAACAGCGCTTCGACGGTTGCGAGAATGCCCGGCAGCAAAAGTTTGACGTCGAAATCCTGATGGACGACGGAGCGCCACAGCATTCCGTCGCCAATTGCGCCCAAAACCTCCGTCAGTTCGTGCGGCGGCAACAGCGGTGCGATCCTGCCCTCGCTCGCCAGACGCTCGATGAGGTCGCGGAACATCGCCGTCAGTTCGGCATCGAACCGGTTGTAAATCGCGGCGACCTTGTCGTTGCGCGCGGCCTCGGCTCCAATCTCGAGAACGATGCGTCGCTTCTCGATCGGATCGTCCCGCAGGCACGACAGAATGATGCCGCCAAAGCCGTCAAGCACATCGGGTGCCTCGGCAATGGCTCGGAAGCGATCGGAAAAAATGCGCCGCTCGCGCTCGCAGATGCCCTCGATCAACGCCTCCTTGGACGCGAAATAGACATAGAGCGCACCGGCGCTGATCCCCGCCTCAGAGCAAATCGCTTGGATGCTGGCCCCATGGAACCCCTTCGCCGAAAACACTCTTTCGGCAGCATCGAGGATCCTGTCGGCCCGCTCGGCCTGCACGTGGTCGGGGAGTTTCGGCATGGGGTGCGTGGTGCTCGCGTGGCGTTGGCGTGTGGCGTGGGAGTGAGCCCGAACTGCTGTCGACGTTTGAGCCGTCGCGCTGTTCCGCGCGGAACAGCGCACTTTGCGATGCGTCAGGCTGCGATGCGTCAGGCCGCAGTGCCCGCGCGGTTCGTCTGTCCCGTAGCTCGAGCCCTGGCGTGTCAGCACTCTTTTACATAACGAACATTCGTTTTTTATTGTGGCGGTGTTGCGGCGCAGCACGTTGTGCTCCATGCGCGATCAGCATAGCTCGGCTTGAGAAATTACATCGCAGTGCGCCGATCAGGAGGGGCTCAGCACCCGGCCAGCGACAGCGTCCAGCTTGGCCATCAAGGCCCTATCGCGCTTATCAGGAGATGTGATCAAGGCCACGTCCAACGCCCGGTCGGAGCCGATAGGGCAAGCGGGATGCTCGCGCGGCATGGCCTTGGCGAGCGCTGCCACCATCTGCTGCGCCTTTTCGGTGTTGCCCTTCATCACCTCGAGCACGGCTGCCACATCGACGTGGGCATGCTCCTCATGCCAACAGTCATAATCTGTGACCATTGCGACGGTTGCGTAGCAAATCTCCGCCTCACGCGCCAAGCGCGCCTCGGGCATGTTCGTCATGCCGATCACGTCGCAGCCCCACGACTTGTAGAGATAGCTCTCGGCGCGCGTCGAAAACTGCGGGCCCTCGATCACGAGATAGGTGCCACCGCGCTGATACGGCACGCCCGAGGCCTTCAATGCCGCTTCGACCGTATCGACCAGAAGAGGGCTGACGGGATCGGCAAGCGAGACGTGCGCGACAAGCCCGCTCGAGAAAAACGACCGCACCCGCGATGTCGTCCGGTCGATGAACTGATCAACCAGCACGAACCGGCCCGGCTCGAGATGCTCGCGGAATGACCCACACGCCGATATCGACACGAGGTCCGTGACGCCGGCGCGCTTCATTGCATCGATGTTGGCGCGAAAGTTGATATCGGTCGGGGCAATCACGTGGCCTCGGCCGTGTCGCGGCAGAAAGCGAATTGGCAGCCCATCGATCTCGGCAAACAAAATTTGGTCTGATGCTTGTCCCCACGGGCTCTCGACCGTCCGCCATTCAGGGCCTGAAAGGCCCGGCAGGTCATAGAGGCCGCTGCCACCGATAATACCAAGAACGGTTTGCGTCATGAGCGTGAGCCTCCGAAATCCAGGTGCCAGGGCTGTTGGTCGACATCGCCGGCTTACGCAAAAAAGGCCCCGCGAGCGAGGCCTTTGCCACCAACCTTTCGAGGCCGAAGACGGCGTATACCGAAGATTAGCAGTCCATGCACGAACCGCAACACGGGCCTTTCAGGCACTTCTGATCGGCGGTCCGCGTGTTCCTGATGCCTCCGACGCTTGGTGGATCGGATGCTGAACCGGGATCCAAGTGTCGAAGACGGAACACTAATGTTTCACGCCCGCCCAGACGCGCTTCTTGGCGACATAGAGCAGCGCGGTTGTGATCAACAGATAGATCATCACGATCCAACCCATCTGTTTGCGCCGATCGTGATGGGGGTCGGCCGCCCAACTCAGGAACGCTGCGACGTCCTTGGAATGCTGAGAGACCGTCTGCGGCGTACCATCGGTGTATTGAACGGCATCGTCGTAGATCGGCTGGATCATCGCGATCTGATGACCAGGGTAGGCCGCATTGTAGTTAAGACCATCCTGGAGCTCGAACCCTTCTGGCGGATCCACATATCCAGTCATCAGCGCATAGAGATAATCCGCGCCCGCTTCCTGATACCCCGTGACGATGTCGCTCGCCATCGTGAGCACATGCGCCACCACGCCCTCGGGGTGTGGGATCCCCCGGGCCTTTGCGATCAGGGAAAGATCGAGGGGATATGCCCCGTTGTGCGCTGCCCGCGCCGCCCGCTCGTTCGGAAAGTTGGGTGGAAAGGTGTCGGACGGGCGGCCTTCACGCTCGAACATTTCACCGTCGTCATTAGGCCCGTCTTGGATCATGTAGCTCGCGGCGAGTTCCTTGACCTGGTCTTCGGTCAAGCCGGGCCCGCCCGGTTGGCCGAGCGAACGGAACGCGACCTTTGTGAGACCGTGGCAGGAGGCGCAGACTTCTTTGTAGACCTGGAAGCCCCTCTGGAGTTGGGCTTGGTCGTACTGGCCGAAGATCCCGCTGAACGACCAGGTCTGGCGTTCGATCTCAGGCCCTTTGCCGGCCGCCTGAGCTGCGCCGCCAGCAATGCTGGCGGCGAGGCCGAAGACCACGAGGGCACGGATGGGTTTCATTGGGTTATCCTCGCTCTCAGGTCAGCGCTTCTCAGGCGCGGCCGGCACGGCTTGGCCAAACCCCGTGCCGCCGCCCTTGCCAAGCACTGCTTCGGAAATCGACCGTGGTAGCGGCTTGGGCGTCTCCAGCACACCGACCACCGGCATGACAATGAAGAAGAACGCGAAGTAATAGATCGTGAAGATTCGCGCCCAGGTCACATAGGCGCCCTCAGCAGGCATGGCGCCGAGGTAGCCAAGCGCGACGCACGAGAACGCGAAGGCCCAGAAGAACCACTTGAAGATCGGGCGGTACTTCACGGAACGGACGCGGGAGGTGTCGAGCCACGGGATGAACAGCAGCACGAGCACGGCCGCGAACATCGCGATGACGCCGCCGAGCTTGTCGGGCACCGCGCGCAGGATGGCGTAGAATGGCAGGAAGTACCATTCGGGCACGATGTGCGCCGGCGTGACCAGCGGGTTCGCCGGAATGTAGTTGTCAGCATGTCCAAGGTAGTCGGGCAGGAAGAACAGGAACCATGCGAACACGAGCACAAAGGCCGACAGCGCGAAGATGTCTTTCATGATCGCGTAAGGGCTCATCGGAACAGTGTCCGACGCACTGCGCACCTCAACACCCGTTGGGTTGTTCTGCCCGGTAACGTGCAGCGCCCAGACGTGGAGAATCACGAGCCCAAAGATCACGAACGGCAGCAGGTAGTGCAGCGAGAAGAAGCGGTTGAGCGTCACGCCCGTCACCGAATATCCACCCCAGAGCCACACGACGATCGTATCGCCAACGAACGGGATTGCCGAGAACAGGTTCGTGATCACCGTCACGCCCCAGAAGCTCATCTGGCCCCATGGCAAGGTGTAGCCCAGAAACGCAGTCGCCATCATCGCGAGGAAGATGAACACGCCGAGGATCCAGAGCACTTCACGCGGCGCCTTGTAGGATCCGTAGTAGAGGCCACGGAAGATGTGCAGGTAGACCGCAATGAAGAAGAATGATGCGCCAATCGCGTGCATCGGCTGGATGAGCCAGCCATAGTTCACGTTGAAGCGGATGTTCTGAACGCTCGCGAACGCACCCGCTTCAGAGGCGACGTAGTGCATCGCAAGCACGATGCCGGTCACGATCTGAAGCACGAGCACGAACATGAGGATCCCGCCGAAGGTCCACATATAATTCAAGTTCTTCGGCGTCGGGAAATCGACGAACTGATTGTGCATCATGCGCATGATCGGAAGCCGCTCGTCCATCCACTTGGACAGCGGCCCCGACGGCCGATAGGTATCAGCGTGGCTCATCGGTGGTAGCTCCTGACGAATTCACGAAACATCCGGGGTCCGTCAGCCGATCACGATGTTGGTGTCGGACGCGAACGTGTACGGCGGCACTTCGAGGTTACGCGGCGCAGGGCCTCTCCGGATCCGGCCAGCCGTGTCGTAGTGAGACCCATGGCACGGGCAGAACCAGCCGCCGAACTCGCCCTTCGAATCACCGACCCGCTGGCCAGCCGGGATGCACCCGAGATGCGTGCAGATCCCGACCATGATCAGCCATTGTTCGTGGCCCTCCTTGACCCGATCGCCGTCTGCTTCCGGATCGGGAAGATCACGCAAGCTCACAGCGCGCGCCGTCTCGATCTCTTCGGACGTGCGATGACGGATGAAGACAGGTTTCCCGCGCCACATCACCGTGATCGCCTGACCCTCCTGGATCGGCGAGAGATCGACTTCCGTGCTCGCCAGCGCCAACGCACCAGCGTCCGGGTTCATCTGGTGGATAAAAGGCCAGAGCGAGAGAACCCCGCCGACCGCAAGAAATGTCGGCCCAGCGATCACCATGAAGTCTCGTCTCGTTGCCGTAGTGGTGTCAGACGACACATTTGCCTCCTGGGTCTTCCAACCGTTCACACGCCCGTCCAGCCTGACGCGCGATACTGCTCGACGAACAGCCCCATGCGCTCTTTATGGGCACACTGCTGATCGAATTCAAAAGGACCGTTTGCCACGCGCGCTCTTGACATTTGGGGTTGCCCAAATCAACGCGAAATTCGGTGTATCCGGTCATTGGACGATAGGGGGGACATCTGTGCGAAAATTCAGCGCCCGCGTCACCTGCGTCAAACATCCGCAGGTTCGGGCTTCATCTTTTTGCGCCATTGAGGTCCCCGCCGCAGGGTTGGATCGGCAGTGACGGGTTGGTCGTTGGTGGTGTCCCATTGCGATCGGGTTTAACGATGCGGCTCTTGATCTACCAGCCCGACATTCCACAGAACACGGGCGCTATGCTGAGGACGGCCGCCTGCCTTGGAGTTGGCGTCGATATCGTCGGGCCGACCGCGTTCGACGTCTCTGATCGGGCGTTACGGCGCGCAGGTCTCGACTACATTCCGCATGTCGCATTCACCCGCCATGCGTCTTGGGACCAGTTCCTCTCAGTTCACCGCGCAAACCGCGAGGCTGGTCGCCTCATCCTGCTGACGACCTCGGGCAACCAAAGCCTCTATGATTTCTCGTTCCGTGGCACGGACGTCCTGATCGTCGGCCGGGAAAGCGCTGGCGTTCCAGCGCATGTCCATGATGTTTCGGATGCACGCCTGCGGCTGCCGATGATCCAAGGGATGCGCTCATTGAACGTCTCGGTCAGCGCCGCGATCGCCCTAGCGGAAGCCTTGCGCCAGACCGGCCGACTGCCCTGACGGCAACGCCAAGGCTCGACGGGCGCCGTTTGCCGGCGCGGCAGCGATATCGAGGTGCGAGATCAGCGCGAAAGCCGCGCCCGCCGGACCGTCACACCCCGAGGTTTCTGCCCGGAATTTTGCCGAACCTTGTCTCAAATCGGTCCGTAGACCTTCATCGGATAGTGGAATTTCTGTGGGCTAATGCTCGCGCGGAGGTCGTTGGGAAGCCACTCGATCATGCAGGCAATGCATGGAAAGCCAGGAAGTCATGGCACTCAAGGGACAAGAGCGGCGCACGTTTGGTCGCCGCAATCTTAGGTTGCGCGGACGCATCGCATGGGCCGACCATCGTCCCTTGCTGTGTTGGATCGATAACATCAGCCTCGGCGGCGCACTCCTGACGTTCCCAGAGCGTGTCTGGACACCCTTTCAATTCACGCTGATCGTCGACGGGTTCAACGAGCGTTTCGCCTGCGAGATCCGGCATCATGGCGAAGACCGCCTCGGAGTGGCGTTCCAGTCGGGAGACGCGTCCAGGCTGATCCAGAGCGCCCAAAGCGAGTGCCCTGCCTTGCCGCCAAACGTGGCCACCCGTCCCCCGAGGCTGGGTTTCGAGCCGCGGGTCCGGCCATGAGGACCATCGCTGACGCGCCTTGACATAGGCGCCACGCCGCCTTCCCCATGCCTCCAACGAGGCCGGGCAGGAGGCCCAACAATGTATCAAGTTTACGGCGCACCCCGCAATCGCACTGTGCGGGTCCTATGGATGCTCGAGGAACTCGGCCAGGCGTATGATCTCGTGCGCGCGGAGCCGCGCAGTGAGACGGCGTTTCACGTCAACCCGTCTGGCAAGGTGCCTGCCCTTGCTGATGACGGAGCGATCATCACGGACAGCGTGGCGATCTGCCACTATCTCGCCGACAAGCACGAAGCGCTGACCTATCGTGCAGGAACCCTCGCGCGCGCCCGACAGGATGCCGCCACGCTGTTCGTGATCGATGAAATCGAAGGGCCACTGTGGGCGCTGGCAAAACACAAGTTCATCCTGCCGGAGGCCTTGCGGTGGAACGACATCCACGGAACCTGCGAACACGAGTTCCGCGCGGGGCTCGCCTCACTCGAGCGACGCCTCGAGGCAAAACCATTCCTGACCGGCGATGCCTTCACTGTGCCCGATCTCATCATGGGCCACTGCCTCGGCTGGGCGATGACGGTGCGTATGACGCTACCGGACGATGGCCCGTTGCCGGCCTATGCCAAACGCGTTCTGGGTCGGGAGGCCCTTGCGAGGGCTCGGGCCCGGGAAATCCAGTTCGACACACCAGACATTGAAACAGCGAGGCCCATCGCATGAGCTTCGAGATCTCCGACACCCAGCAAGCGGTGATCACCGGCATATCCGATGTCTGCGCACGTTTCGACGATCGCTACTGGCTCGATCGCGACACCGACGGCGAGTTTCCGCACGCCTTCCACGAGGCCCTGGCAGAGGCCGGTTGGCTTGGCATCACGATGCCGTCCGAGTTCGGCGGCAGCGGCCTGGGACTGACGGAGGCCGCACTCATGATGCGCACGATCGCTGCCTCGGGTGGCGCGCTCGCGGCCGCATCAAGCGTGCACATCAACCTGTTCGGCCCGCATCCCATCGTTGTTCATGGCACAAATGACCAGAAGGCGGCATGGCTACCCCGCCTGATCCAGGGCCGCGACAAAACCTGCTTCGGCGTCACCGAACCGAATGCCGGTCTCGACACCAGCCGGATCACAACACTTGCCGAACGCGTTGGCGACGGCTGGGTGGTGAGCGGTCAGAAGATCTGGACTTCGACAGCTCAGGTCGCGAACAAGATCATGTTGCTGGCACGCACCTCGCCGCGCTCGGACGGTGCGCGGCCCCACGATGGGCTGACACTGTTTTATACCGATTTGGACCGACGGTATGTCGAGGTTCGCGAAATCGCGAAAATGGGCCGCAAGGCGGTCGATTCGAACCAAGTGTTCATTGATCGGCTGCCGATCCCCGACAGTCATCGCATCGGCGAGGTCGGTCGCGGATTTTCTTACATTCTGGATAGTCTGAACCCGGAAAGGGTTCTGATCGCCATGGAAGCGATTGGCATCGGACGCGATGCTGTCCGCCGCGCCTGCGACTACGCCCGCGACCGCGTGGTGTTCGACCGCGCGATCGGACAAAACCAGTCGATCCAGCATCCACTGGCTGAATCCTGGATGGAACTGGAAGCCGCTGACCTGATGGCCCAGCGAGCAGCCTGGGCTTACGATCGCGGCCAGCCTGCTGGGGCGGACGCGAACGCGGCGAAGTATCTTGCTGCTGAAGCTGCGATGAAGGCATGCATCACGGCCGTGAAGACACTTGGCGGCATGGGCTATGCCAAAGAGTTTCACGTCGAACGACTGCTCCGCGAGGCGATGATCCCATTGCTCGCGCCTGTCAGCGGCCAAATGATCCTGAATTATATCTCGGAGCGCGTGCTGGGCCTGCCGAAAAGTTATTGAGTTGCGATCCGCAGCATGGCGATCGAAGGAAAACCAGGAAGGCTCATGACGACGACGATATTCGTGTACGGGACGCTCAAGCGGGGGTTCCCAAACCACGCCCTCTACATGGGAGACGCCCAATTCTTCGGCGATGTGCGCACATGCGAGCACTTCCCGCTGGTGATCGGTGGACGATGGCGCAGCCCATACCTGATCGATGAGCCAGGAAGCGGCCATCGCGTCGCCGGCGAAGCCTTCCTCGTCAATGCTGCGACGCTCGCCCGGCTCGACGAGCTTGAAGCGGTGCATCTGGCGAATGGATATCACCGTGCGACTGTCGCCGTCGAGCCACTTGCCGGCGGCCCCGCCTTCGAGGCCCTCGCCTATCTCAAGCGGCGCGCGACGATCGAGACAATCACTGAAATTCTGACCGACGCCTACCCGCTCGATCCGCTTTATGTGCCCGCCGCAGCCCGCGCCAGCGCGCGCAACCGGGCAGAAGACGTCTGAGGTGCGGCCGCAATCTAAAGTGACGGGGCCGTTGCCTTGGTCGAGCGGGCCATCATCATTGCGTGACCGCAGCCGGGCCAGGCGGCAGGGATTGTGACGGCGGCGCCGTGCTCGCTGGCGCATTGCCGCTGGCCTCGCCGCGATAAGCGCGCCAATCGACCATCCGCTTCTCACTCGATCGCGGGCTTGCATCCTGCGGGTGCAGAAGGTCGCGCGGATGGGCAACCATCACTGCGAAATTGTTGCGGTCAGCACAGCCGTGGTTGGCCATGTTGAGCGCCTCCCGGGTGCGCGCCACGTCGTCCGACCAGTCCGGGCAGACCGGCGCAACCGCCTTTGGCTTGACGAACGATAACTCGAGCACTGGCAGATAGCCCGATCGGGCCCGGCCGGCCTGGACTTCGACCCGACCGGGATCGAGACCGACCTCTTCGATCAGCCCCCGGATGTCGCCAAGAGCAGAGCGCACCGCGATTTGAGACCGCTCACCCGTGCTCGTTGCGATCGTCAGGTGGCGCACCCCGTCTCTGCGATAGCGCTCGATGAAGCGCGCCACGTCAGCGCGCTGGTGCGGTTCGAGGTTGGCGCCAGAAGCGGCGAGTTCCACACGCAAGCTTTCGATGCCGCTCGAAAATCCGATGGCGTGACGATAGCGCGGATCATCGAGGCGCGCGGCTTCGAATGCATCGAGGCGGTCGCGGCAGGCCGTGAGCGCGGCAAGGCATGCCGCTGCCGTCAACACAAGGGAGGATGCCCGGCGGACGGATTGGATGGATGGCATGATCAGCCCCTCTCGTCGCTGTCTGGGTACTCGACGATGAACCCGTAGGTCCCGCGCTCGGCGTCCTTGATGGAGAGCCTACCGCCGTAGATCCGATTGAGCCGTCCATAGACCAGTCGGTTCAATTCACTCTCTGGCGCGAAACCATCCGTTGGCGCGCGGAACGCGCTCTCGTGGGCGTGGGCTGCCAGGTAGGGGGTCACGAGAACGACAAGTTCGGTTTCGCGTTTGCGAAAATCGTTGGAGCGGAACAGCGCACCAAGCGTCGGGATGTCCTTGAGACCGGGGATGCCCTCGACCGACTGGATCGTCTCGGCCGAGATCAACCCGGCCATGGCGAGCGTACCGCCGGACGGGAGTTCGATGGTGGTCTCGGCGCGGCGAACCTTGAGGCCCGGGACGGCAAATCCCGTCAGCTGCACCGCTCCTTCGGTCGAGAGTTCGCTGACAGCGGCGGATATCCTGAGCGAGATGTTGCCGGCATCGAGCACGACCGGTTTGAACTCGAGAGTAACCCCGAATTCTTTGAACTCGATCGACACCTGACGCTCGTTCTGCGCGATCGGGATCGGGAACTCTCCGCCAGCGAGGAACTTCGCCGTCTCACCCGAAACCGCCGTCAGATTCGGTTCGGCGAGCGTCCGGATCAGTCCGGTGCGCTCCAGCGACTGGAGCAGCGCCTGAATGCTCTGATCGCCGCCGTTCGACCAACCAAATGTCCGCCCTGAGCCGGCAGCGACCAGCGGAGCACCGCCAGCAACGATCCCGCCAGGGACGATTTGGCCCGTCGCTGGGAAGACGTTTCGCGTCACAGCGCCGAAGGTGAACTGGCCCGCCTTTAGCAAGACCTCGTTGAAGTCGACCCCAAGGCGACGGATCGCGTCGCGGGACATTTCCGCCACTTTCACCCGCAGGTGGACCTGCTCATTGGCCGCAGACTTCACGAGGTTGACAACGCGGTCCTTCGATTTGAGGTAGCGCGCCGCGAGATCACCCGCACGGTTGGCGTCAAGCGGCGTCAAAGCTTCGCCTGACAGTACAACGTGGTCCCCCACCATCTCAGCGCGGATGTTCGACCCCGGGATCAACCGTGCAATGGTGGCAGCAAGGGGCGCGAGATCGCGGGTCACGGCAACCTCCACGACCAGCTTTCGACCATCATCGCCAACCATGATGACATTGGCTTCGCCGAGGTCCTTGGCGATCAGGTAGACCACGCGCGAAGACTGAACACTTGCGTCGACAACTTCGGGGTTGGACACGAGCACATCCGTCAGCGTGATCGGAACTTCGATCAGGACCGACTTGTCGACACCGACGGTGATGCGCTCTTCTGCAATCTCACCGCTGAAATTCTCGATCCGCATCAGTGATGCGTGGTCGGGATTTTGCCGCGGCTCGCGCGCTTCAGCCAAGCTCCCGCACGCAACAAGCGCCAGCGTTGTCACCCCGACCAACGCCAAGTTTACCTTTGATCGACCGAACGCCGGCCTTGTCTCATGCGACAGTCCCCGCCGCCCGGTTTTCAGCCATGTCCTGAAAGGACAAAAAATCCCGATCACAATACCACCCCGCACCACGATCTCGATCGACGCCCCTCGTTGGCACACCCTCAAGCGCACCATTGAACGCACCAACTTGAGGTCCGTCGGAACACGATTCGTCGAAGTGCAAGGTGGGTCTTGTCGGCAGGCTCCACACCCGGATGGCCGGCTGTGGATCATTGCCCGAGTTATCAACTATGGCCGTCGCGCGCAGCGAACGTCAGCCAGCGATCCGCAATTGGGAGATCTCGCGTCCAATATCCTCGAACGCGCGTTTGAGGCCCTCTCCGTCGGTCGCAAGCAAGGCGTTACCAGGCCCCGAAGCGCAATTGCGCATCAGATTGCGCGCGCTTGAACTCGCGGCAGCTTCGGCAAACGCGACCGTGAATATGGTGATGCCGGCTGCCTTGGCATTCTCGCAAGCGGCAAGCGTCCGGCTATTCATTGTCGACACGGGGTTCGACTGGCTAAGGCGCGCCTTCGAAAGATATCCGAACGCTCCATACATTGAGAGGTTCTGGTTGCTGTGTCGCTGATAGGTGTTCTCGCCGTCGGTCATGATGACGAGGTACTTGCGGTTGTTGTCGTCATTCGCGGGACGGGCCTCTGTGAACGGCGGGTCGGGCGACAGGAGGCGCCAGCCCCACATCACGCCTTGCTGCACGTTCGTCCAGCCACTCGCAACCATCCCGTCGATCGCCGTTTCAATCTGGCCTTTCGTGCTGGTCAGCGGCAACAGAGCAGCGGTGGTGCAGTTGAGGTTCGGCCCGGAGCCGGCAGGCGTCTGTCCGCTGTATTTGCACATGCGCGACTGCGCGACTGCAGGATCAAGTGGTTCGGTGTACCACTCGGTGCAATTGCCGCGACGGCTGTAGCTCACGCACCAGCGTGCTTGGCGGGTGCAGGCACCACCGTCATCGACCAGGTAACTGTTGCGATAGGTCTTGCCGTCCGCGTTGATGGTATCGGGTTCATCGGGTGCAAACATTGGGACGAACAGCGTCGCAGGGTTCGATGGCGTTGGCACCGAGAGTTGCACATCATGAGGTTGCGGCCGCATTTCGACGCATCCGCCCCAGCCAACGCCCATGTCGTCGAACAATTGGAACCTTGTGCGCGCGCTCGATTCGAAATTCTCGTGGTGAACGGGCGATAGACCCGACGAATCGATCCAACTCGCCGAGCGATGGTGCGAACCGACGTTGACGGAAGCTGCGAACGGCACGAGCCCGACGCGCACGCGATCCGTGCCTTCCGTTCCAACGAACAGGATGCCGGACATTTGCTTTGCTGCCTCGCGGAGCTGCGCCATGTGCGGCTGCATCGACCCCGAATTGTCGAGGACGAGCGCAACTTCGACAGTTCCGTTCGCGCGAGCGACCGTCGTATTGCTGCGGACGTCGAGGGTCGTGACGCCAAGCGCCTTCATCAGCCAGGTATCGACGGCGGTTTTCGCCGAGGACATGATCCGGCCTGCGGCCGTATCGATAGCAAAGTCCATCTCGACGCCGGCCGGGTTACGCTTGGTATTGGCTTCGTAGAAGGCACTGGCGACCTCTCGGCCCCGCTCCTCGGCGTTCTCGAGCCCGAGCTCCTGTGAAGCGGCAAGCGTCGCGGCATCGAGTGCCTTTTGCTGGCGCACCTTGATGGTCGTGGCGAGGCCAAAATCGAGCACGAGGGCCACGACGCCGAGCATGATGTTGAACATCACGATGAAGTGGATCGACGTCGACCCCAAACGGGACCCCGCGAACCGCTTCAGCAGCGAAGGTTCATGAGAGGCATGCGCCACAACCCCGACTCTTCGGGACAGCGCCTCGGCACGACGATCAGGGACGGACATGACGCTCTACCGGTTAAGCAAATCCCACTTGGGCAGCGCGCATTGTGATCAAACCCGGACTAACGTCGCTTGAAAAGGCAGGTTAGATTTCGCCACAAATTTTGTGATCTTTTTCGCACAATCCAATCCGATTGCGCACCTTCAGCGGTCCGAGGCTGGGGAAAGCAGGGACAAGCTCCGGCCAGGCCATCTGCAGCAGCGAGTGTCGCAGTATCTGAGCCTCAGTGGTCAGGCATGCGTTCGAGCATGTTTTCCAGTTTGGGGGTTCGTAATGCGACCAAATCGATCGGCACGCGCGCTGCTGACTTGCCGCTGGGCAGGCCGCGTCAGGTTCCGGGCCGTTGCCTGCACGCTCGGCTTCCTTGTGTCAGGCTGCGCCTCGAGCGGGTTCGGCGATGCTCCGGGTTGGGATGGCGGACCAATCACAGGCTCACTGACGGCGATGACGACCCAAGGCAGCAGCACCGGCACCGCCGATCAAGGTGCGGTGAGCACCGGATTCGCTAACGAATCCGATGCGCTGCGGACAATTCGGCAGTCACGGCGGAGCGGCGGCGGCGCACGCGAGGCGTTCAAGGTCGCCGACGCAGCGGTCAAGCAGTTCCCCGGCGCCCTGTTGCTGCGCCAGGAACGCGGACTGCTGGCCGTTGCAATCGGCGAGACCGAAACTGCTGAGCAGGATCTCGAGGCCGTGATCGCTGGTGGCGCCGGCGACTGGCGCACGCACTCGGCACTCGGGGTCGCGAAATCAACGCTCGGCAAGCACGACGCCGCTCGTGCAGCCTTCAGGGCTGCACTCAAGGCTTCGCGCAACAACAAGACCGTCCTCAACAATTATGCGATGGCTGAAGCTCTTGCGGGCAATCGCGATCGTGCCGAGGACCTGCTTCGCCAAGCGCAGGTTTCCGGCGGCGACCCGCGGCACGCTGAGCGCGTCGCGACCAACCTTGCCATGATCGCAACAGCCGGGCCGGCGGATCGGGCGTCCGTGCCCCGTGCCGCCCCTCCTACTCGCCAAGCAACGCCGGCAGCTTCCGTCGTAGTCGCGCCTGCTCCAGTTCCTGCCGTTCCTCCTGCAGCGTCGCGCCCGGCGGCAACGGCCGCGCAGCCGGCTCCGTCGACGACGGGCCAGGGCGCCGAGCCCGAGCCTGTGCCAGCCGATCGCGTGGGGCCTCTGCCTGCCGAAAATGATTCGGCGATCCCGCCCCGCGTCGCGGTGAGTGCGTTCAACCCGTTCGCGCGCGACCAGTGAGGCGCGCAACGGCCGCGAGCAAACCAAGGGTCGAGGCGTCGCGACCGGCAGGCACGGCCTCTCCGGCGACCATCGGCGCAAGTTCGCCTGCGAGCGTCTTGCCGAGTTCAACGCCCATCTGATCGAAGCTATTGATGCCCCAAACGAGTCCCTGGACGAATACCTTGTGCTCGTAGAGTGCGATCAACTGGCCGAGCACTTCGGGTGTCAGCTTCGGGTAGACGATCGTCGTCGACGGGCGGTTGCCGGGAAAGACGCGATGGGGCGCTGAGGTTTTCGCCGCCTCGGTGCTGAGCCCTCTGGCGATCAACCGCGCTTCCACCGCGGCTTGAGTTTCACCGCGCATCAGCGCTTCGGACTGGGCGAGACAGTTGGCGACCAATGCCGTGTGGTGCGCAGCGAGTTCAGGCTCATGCCCGGCGGCCGCGACCAGGAAATCGACGGGGACGATCGTCGTGCCCTGGTGCAGGAGCTGAAAAAACGCATGCTGCGCATTGGTGCCTGGTTCGCCCCAGACGATTGGCGCTGTGTGCCCCTCGACGCGTGCGCCCGATGCCATCACGCGCTTCCCGTTGCTCTCCATCTCGAGCTGCTGGAGATAGGCCGGAAAGCGTTGCAATCGCTGATCATAGGGGATCACGGCGAGCGTCTCATGGCCTTCGACATTTCGGTTCCAGACGCCGACCAACGCCAGCAGGACCGGCACATTCTGATCGAGCGGGGCGGTGCGAAAGTGGTCATCCATTGCGCGCGCGCCTGCAAGCAGGCGGCCAAACGCGTCCGGACCACAGGCAAGCGCGATCGGCAGTCCGATCGATGACCACAAGGAGAAGCGCCCGCCAACCCAGTCCCAGAAGCCGAACATTCGGTCTGCGGTGATACCGAACGCCTCGACGGCGGTTCGGTTCGTCGAGAGGGCGGCGAAGTGTGCGCCAATGTTCGCTTCGCCGACGGCCGCGGCGATCCAGCTGCGCGCCGTGCGTGCGTTGAGCATCGTCTCCGCGGTGGTGAACGATTTGGAGGCGACAACGACGAGCGTGCGCTCGGCATTGAGGTCGGCAAGGGTATCCGCGAGGTGCGCGCCGTCGACGTTAGAGACGAAATGAACGCGCGGGCCGCTGCGATAGGGGCGAAGCGCCTGGTTGGCCAGTTGTGGCCCGAGATCCGAACCGCCGATCCCGAGATGGATCACATCGGTGAAAGGCGTGCCATCCGCTGCGGCGAGAGCGCCCGAGCGGACGCCGGCAGCGAACGCGAGCATTCGTGCGCGTTCGCCCGCAACCAGATCGGCAACATCGGCAAAAGACGGGTCCCCGCTTGCGGCCCGCAGGGCAATATGCCGCGCAGGGCGTGCTTCCGTCGCGTTGATGGGGGCACCTTCGACCATGGCATCGCGCGACGACTCGACGCCACATGCCGCAGCCAATTGGAACAATGCCTCGAGCGCTTCTGGCTGAAGCCGCTGCTTCGAGACATCGACGAGAAGATCGCAGGCCGTGCGTGAGAACAACTGAAACCGATCTCGGCCAGCAGGTGCATCGAACAGTTGCCTCAGCGTGACGCCACCCATCCGCGCGTGAACGTCTCGTACCCGCGCCCAAGCCACAGTACGGGTCGCAACGCCCATGCTCAGACCCCTTCTCCCGCCTGACGAACGGCCCCCGCATCGATCAGGGCCTCGATATGACGGTCGTCATAGCCGAGTTCTGTGAGGACGGCACGGGTATCGCCTCCAAGCCCAGGTGGCGGGCTGCGAAACGCGTCTCCAGGACTGTCGCTGAAGCGAACGGGAACTTTCGTGGTGCGAAGTGTCCCCTCGGTCGGGTGCTCGCGCGTTCCAAAAAATCCAACCGCTTGGAGATGAGCGTCCCGTGCCAAGTCCTCCAATTTCATAATCGGCACACAGGGAATGTCCGCGGCGCGCAGGCGCTCGAGCCAGGCTTCAGTCGATGCTCCGACGATGAGTTCGGCCACCACTGCGTAGAGCCTGCGAACATTTCGTGATCGCTCGACCGGATCCACCACCATCGGTGCCGTGCAAAGGTCAGGGCGACCGGCTGCCTCGAAGAAGCGGACCCAATGCTGCGTGGTATAGGGCAGAACGGCGATGAACCCATCAGCCGTCTGGAACGGCCTTCGCTCCGGGGCAATCGTCCGGTCGTAACCGGGCGGGCCGACAGCCGGCTCGAATGCCTCACCAGCCAAATGCTCGACCAGATTGAAGGCTGCCATCGTCTCGAACATCGGCACCTCAACCTCTTGGCCTCTGCCCGTCCGTTCCCGATGCAGCAATGCCGTCACGATCGCACCGTAAGCCGTGATCCCCGTCACCTTGTCGGCGAGAATGGTCGGTGCAAACTCTGGCGCCCCGCCGCTGCGACGCGCAAACAGGTCTGAAAGCCCGCTCATACCCTGGATCACGTCGTCATAAGCGGGACGCTCGGCATAAGGACCGCCAGAGCCAAACCCCCAGACCGAGCAATAGACGATCCTCGAATTGAGCGCCGCGACGTCGTCGTAGGCGAGGCCGAGCTTGGCGATCGCCTGTGGACGCATGGAGTGAACGAAGACGTCTGCGCGACGGGCGAGGTCACACACCACACCGCGCCCCTCGGGCCGTTTCAAATCGATGACGATGCTGCGCTTGTTGCGGTTCGCATTGAGAAACACGGCCCCCATGCCTCTGTGGCGCGCGGGCTCGGCATAGCGGATGATGTCGCCATCGGGGCTCTCAACCTTGATCACGTCGGCGCCCATATCGCCAAGCATCTGGGTCGCGAGCGGGCCAAGGATCACCGATGTGAGGTCGAGCACCGTAAGGCCTGCCAAAGGTCCCGTCGCCTGAACCCGTCTGTTGTCAGACATCGCCTCTCTCCCTCGCGCGCCGCCCCTCGCCACATCTTTCAGCATTCGTGATAGTGACAACACAACAATCAATTGCCAAACACGACGCGCCCGTGCTCGCCTTTGGTTGCTTGTCATGATCACATCACGGACAGGCGACAAGGAAGTTATGCGGATGGTGGTTCTGTGTGACCGGGCATTGCTGCACAGCCGGTACGTTACAGACTTCGAGGCGGTTACACGGCATGACGGAGCTGCTGCGGGTCGACAACCTGCGTCTCGCCTTCACGACCCATGGCTACGCGCAGGAGGTCCTGCGCGGGGTCAGTTTTCGTGTGCGCCGGGGAAGCGTCGTCGCGCTGGTCGGCGAAAGCGGATCGGGCAAGTCCGTGACGGCGCAGGCAACGATGGGCCTCCTGCCCAAGTCCGCGACGATCAGCGGTGGCAGCATCACGTTTCACGACCCGGCAACGGAACGCACGACCCTTGTGTCAGCGCTGGAGCGCGATGGCATCGAGATGAGGTCGCTGCGCGGCGCCCGTATGGCCATGATATTCCAGGAGCCGATGACTGCCCTGTCGCCACTTCACACAATCGGCGACCAGGTCTCGGAAATGCTGAGCATCCATGATCGTGCAGACCGCAAGACCATGCGGGCGCGCACCGAGGATATGCTCGCTCGGGTTGGCTTCCCAGACCCCAAACGCGCCTTCGACATGTATGCGTTCGAACTCTCGGGCGGCCTGAGACAGCGCGCGATGATCGCCATGGCGCTGATGTGCAATCCGGCGCTGTTGATCGCCGACGAGCCGACGACCGCGCTCGATGTGACGATCCAGGCACAAGTGCTGAGCCTTCTCAAGTCGCTGCGGGCCGAACGCGACATGGGCTTGCTGCTGATCACGCACGATCTTGGGGTCGTTGCCAACATGGCTGACGAGGTCGTCGTCATGTATCACGGGCAAGTCATGGAGGCCGGCCCCGTCGAGGCGATCTTCCGCAACCCGCAACATCCCTACCTCAAAGCCCTGATCAGGGCCGTGCCACATTTCGACATGAAGCCGGGCGAGCGGCTGGTCTCGCTGCGTGATGCGAGTGTTCAGCCCAATGGCGACACGGCGGGGACCGGGATTCGTGATCTTGCGGGCCTTGCCGGGCGCGTCGAGCCGGAGGTTCCCGAACCGACGATCGAGACCGGGGCGCCATTGCTGCGGCTCGAAGCGCTCAGCAAGGCGTTCTCAATCAGCAAGGGGAGCTGGATTTCGGGCACATCGCAATCGGTCAAGGCCGTCGACCGGGTCTCGCTCGACATCCGCAAAGGCGAGTGCCTCGGGCTTGTTGGTGAGAGCGGCTGCGGAAAGACGACGCTTTCGAAGATGATCATGCGGGCGATCTCACCGACGTCAGGTCGCATGCTATTTGCAACGCCGCAGGGCGACGTCGACATCGCAAAGCTCGACAACATGGAGTTGCGCCGCTTCCGGCGCCGGATCCAGATGGTGTTACAGGATCCGGTGAACTCGTTGTCGCCACGCATGACGGTGCTCAACATCTTGTGTGAGCCGCTCGAGATCGCACGTGTTGGTACGGCGGAACAACAGCGGCAGAGGGCGGTACAGCTGATGCGGACCGTCGGCCTCGATCCAAGGTTTCTGTCCCGCTACCCGCACAGCTTTTCAGGCGGTCAGCGCCAGCGCATCGGGATCGCGCGCGCCCTGGCCCTTGCGCCGGACCTGATGATCTGTGACGAGCCTGTCTCTGCTCTCGACGTGTCCGTCCAGGCACAGATCCTCAATCTTCTCAATGACCTGCGTCGCGAACTCGGGCTCACCTACCTGTTCATTTCTCACAATCTGGCCGTGGTCGATTACGTTGCCGACCGCATCGCCGTGATGGCGCGGGGTCGCATCGTCGAGATCGCACGACGCGAGCAGCTGTTTGCGAACGCAACCCACCCCTACACGAAGAGATTGTTGAGCGCTGTTCCCTATCCAGATCTCGATAGGCCACTGGATTTTGCAACCATAGGTGCAAGCGAGGCGTCCGATCCGCGGTCCTGGCCGCGCGTGTTCCAGCCAGACCCAACCGACGAGACGCTGCTCGGCCTCGTTGAAATGGCGCCAGGCCATCACGTGCTCGCACGCCCGGATTTTGCCCGCGCTGCGACAGTTCCCACGTGAGGTCCCATGCCAATGCAATTGCGGCAGAGACGTTCGAAGCTGGACCGCGCGGGAACAATGCCGACGGCGCCCTCGGGTCGTCGACGCCTTTTGCTTGCTGACGCGCTTGCCCCGATCATCAATCTCGTTGTGGTCGCCGTTGCGATCTCACACGCCTTAGCAGCGGATGAAGCCCCGTCTAGGCTGGTTGAAACACCAGTGCTGGTGGGCCGGGTCGACGACGGCACGCTTCCACCGGTCGCGAAACGCGTGCCCAGCGTGCCGCTGATTGTCGATCCAAGAGTGCACGGGGGCACGCTCGGTCGCCATGGCGGCCGCATGCGCTGGCTGATGGGCAATCAGAACGACCTGCGCATGACCGTCTATTACGGCTACGCACGCCTCGTCGGCTACGATCGGGACTATCGGATCGTCCCTGATATTCTCGCAGATGTGACCGTCGAACAGCAGCGCATCTTCACGCTGCACCTGAGGCCCGGGCACCGTTGGTCCGATGGTCATCCGTTCACGGCCGAGGACTTCCGCTACGCCTGGGAGGACGTTGCCAACGACCCAGAGTTCCGTCGCGCGATCCCGCCGGCGATGCTCGTCAACGGCAAGCCGCCAATCTTCGAGGTGCTCGATACAACGACCGTGCGCTACACCTGGGACGGCCCCAATCCCGAATTCCTTCCGGCCCTGGCAGCGACGTTGCCGCTGCAGATCGCGCTGCCTGCTCACCACCTTAAAAAGTACCACCCGCGTCTCGGTGACCCGGCTCAGCTCGAAGCGATGGTCAAGGCGGCAGGCGTCAGGAATGCCGCTGCGCTTCACACACGCAAGATGCGAATGGCGCGCGCCGAAGACCCCGAATTGCCCGTTCTCGACCCGTGGGTGAATACGACGGAACCGCCCTCGAGCGCGTTCACCTTTGCAAGAAACCCCTATTATCACCGGATCGATCCCGAGGGCCGCCAACTCCCCTATATCGACGAAATCGTCATTCTGATCGGCTCATCATCACTGATTCCGGCCAAAACCGGGGCTGGCGACAGTGACCTCCAGGCCCGCTATCTGCGCTTCGACGACTACACGTTTCTCAAGGCAGCCGAACGCCGTGGTGTCATCAACGTGAAGCTCTGGGAAAACGCCAAGGGCTCGCACATCGCGATCGTGCCGAACCTGACTACATCCGATCCGGTCTGGCGCACCATTGTCCGCGACGCACGCTTCCGCCGCGCGCTGTCATTGGGCATCAACCGGGCCGAAATCAACGCTGCGACCTTTTACGGTCTCGCGCGCAAAAGCGCTGATACGATCCTTCCGCAGAGCCCACTGTTTCGTCAGGCCTACGCCGACGCATTCGCCCGGTATGATCCAGCCGCCGCGAACCAATTGCTCGATTCGATGGGTCTCGACCGGCGAAGCTACGACGGCATCAGGCTTCTGCCGGATGGACGGCGTGCCGAGATCATTCTTGAGACGGCCGGCGAAAGCACCGAGCAGACCGATGTTCTCGCGCTCATCAAGGATACGTGGCGCAGCATCGGAATCGCGATCTTTCCCCGGGCGACCCAGCGCGACCTGTTTCGCCAGCGCATCTATTCGGGCCAGACTATAATGTCCGTCTGGGGTGGCCTCAACAATGCCCTCCCCAATGCCGACACGAGCCCGGCGGAACTGGTGCCGACTGCGCAAGCTCAATTGCAGTGGCCGGCGTGGGGGCTCTACGTCGAGACTTCCGGCAAGCAAGGCGAGCGTCCCGATCTGCCGCATGCCGAGCGCCTCGTCGATCTCATGAAGGCCTGGCGCTCGACCGTCAGTTCGGCTGAACGTGCCGCAATCTGGCATGAGATCCTGGCCGTGCACGCGGAGCAGGTTTTCACGATTGGCGTCGTGAATGGGACACGCCAGCCCGTCGCGACCTCACCAAGGCTGCAGAACGTCCCTCAAGATGGTATTTTTGCCTATGAGCCGGGCGGCTTTTTCGGGATCTATCAACCCGACACTTTCTGGTTGGTGCCCGACGACGTCGCAGCTGGTACCCGCTTGCCGTAGTTCGTCTTTCACTCTCATTAGGCGCCGCAACGAAGTACGGAAAGCAAAGGGTACGAGCAACATGATGATTCCCGTACCGCCTTTCGATCAGAAGTCCCTGGACTGCGGGTGCTGCGGATGGTGCAGGGACTTCTGATGGGCGGCGCTCGTGTTGCGTCACTCACGCTTGGTCTCCACCTTCTGCAGTCTCGCCTGCCAAGCATGAGTGACAAAAGCAACACGAGACTCATGACGTTGCTTGTGGTCCCTGTGTCTCCGACACTTGGTCAATCAGGTTCTGCAAAGGAAACCAAGTGTCGGAGACGGAACACGAGGCCCGGCATTGGGGGTGAGAGTCGATGACCCGCCCGCTGAATGGACACTTAATCGTTGAACCCTTAATCGCTGAACCCTGGGGACACGCGGAGCACCAACCATGATTGCTTATGTCCTCCGCAGGGTCCTTTTGATGATCCCGACCCTTATCCTGATCAGCATCCTCGTCTTTGCGATCATCGAGTTACCACCTGGAAATTATTTCGAAAGCTACGTCGCCGAACTGCTCGCGCAAGGCGAAAACGTGGACAGAGCACACATCGAATTCTTGAAGGCAGAGTATGGGTTCGATCGGCATCCAATTGAACGTTATTTCATATGGGTCGGCGGGTTGCTACAAGGTGACCTTGGATACTCCTTTGCCTACGAGATGTCTGTCAACAAGGTTGTTGGCGACCGTCTTTTCTTCACGATCCTCGTCTCATTCGTAACAATTATAGTCACATGGCTGATTGCATTTCCCATCGGGATCTATTCAGCAATGCATCAGTACAGCTGGAGCGATTACGGGCTGACATTCTTGGGATTGCTTGGTATTGCTACGCCAAATTTTCTTCTTGCACTTGTAATGATGTATCTGGCGAACGTCTATTTCGGAACTTCGATTGGCGGCTTGATGGCGCCGGAATTCGTCAATCAGCCAATGACCTGGGCAAAGGCGCTGTCGATTCTCGAACATCTCTGGATCCCCGTCATAGTGATCGGAACTGCTGGAACGGCCGGGATGATCAGGACCCTTAGAGCCAACCTGCTCGATGAGTTGCAGCGCCAGTATTACACGACCGCGCGCGCGAAAGGGCTCGCGCCGTTGCGGGCCGTCACAAAGTATCCGCTTCGCATGTCCTTGAATTTTTTCATTGCCGACATCGGCGGCGTTCTCCCCCAGATCGTTTCTGGAGCCGAGATCGTCGCCATCGTATTGTCGTTGGAAACAACGGGCCCACTTCTGATCAGTGCTCTGCAATCGCAAGACATGTATCTCGCCGGATCGTTTCTGATGTTCCTTGCGCTGCTGACCGTCATCGGAGTTCTTATCTCCGATATCCTGCTCGCCATTCTCGACCCGCGAATTCGGCTCTCCGGGCGGGCGACAAAGTAGGCGAGATCCCCAACGATGACCAAAACGCCCCTCGACCTGCAGACCAGTCCTCTGCCAGAGCCAGGTACGCCGCTGGGACACTATGTCAACCCAGAGCCGTTCGATCAGCTTTCAATCGAGCACATGTCGCCCGAGCAGGAGCGGGTAACCCTCGCATCGCAATGGACCTTGATGTGGTGGAAATTCAAGCGGCACAAGCTTGCGGTCATTTCACTGATTTTCCTAGGATTCATCTATTTCTGCGCGGCTTTCGCCGAGTTTCTCGCACCATACGATTACCAAAGCCGCCATATCGATCACATCTACGCGCCCCCCCAGTCGGTGCGGTTGTTCCATGAGGGTGCATTCATCGGCCCGTTCGTTTATGGGTATAACTATACGCTCAACATGGAGACGCTGAAGCGCGAGTATCGCGAAGATAGAGATGCGATCCAACGCATCCGGTTCTTCTGTTACGGCGATCGCTATCGCTTCTGGAGCATGCTCGAAGGACGCTTGCACCTGTTCTGCCCGGCCGAGGGCGGGCATCTGTTTCTGCTCGGAACCGATCGGCTCGGTCGCGATGTCCTCTCGCGCATGTTCCATGGCGCGCGCATATCGATGACCATCGGGCTGATCGGCGTCACGGTGTCGATCGTGCTCGGCGTCTTCTTCGGCGGGCTTGCGGGCTATTTCGGGGGATGGGTCGATGCGATCGTCCAGCGGATCATCGAGGTTCTCCAGAGCCTGCCGTCGATCCCGCTCTGGCTCGCGATCGCGGCAATCGTGCCCGTGACGTGGAGCCCGCTTGCCGTCTATTTCTTCATCACGGTCATTCTCGGATTGATCGATTGGACCGGTCTTGCGCGTGCCGTGCGGTCCAAACTGCTGTCGCTGCGCGAAGAAGACTATGTGCTCGCAGCGCAACTGATGGGGGCCAAACCTGGGCGCATCATCACGCGCCATCTCGTGCCCGGGTTCACGAGCCACCTGATTGCAGCATCCTCCCTGTCGATCCCCACGATGATCCTGGGCGAGACAGCCTTGAGTTTTCTCGGTCTTGGCCTCAGGCCGCCTGTCACGAGTTGGGGCGTGCTGCTCACAGAGGCGCAGAACATCAACGTGGTCGCGCTCTATCCGTGGCTGATGACGCCCGTGATTCCTGTGATCCTGGTGGTGCTCGCCTTCAACTTCCTGGGCGACGGCCTCAGGGACGCGGCAGACCCGTATAAGTGATTGGACTGTGATCAGAGGGGTGATTACTTGTCACAACACTGTTGGGAATTCGCACCATAGCTGTGACTTCAGCCGATCTGATGTCGATCGGGCTGCCGCGTTGCGCATACGGTCTGCGTTTGCTCGACGGGGCTGGCGAGGTAACGAGGGGCTCCAGCAATGGTAAATAGCCGGAAGGTGCGAGTTCTCATGTACTCGCACGATACCTTCGGCCTCGGACACTTGCGCCGCACCCGTGCGATAGCCCATGCCCTGGTCGATCATGCGAAACATACAAGCGTTCTGATCATCTCCGGTTCGTCGATCGCCGGCGCTTTCGATTTCAAGGCACGCGTCGATTTCATCAAGATCCCGAGTGTCATCAAGCTGCACAATGGCGACTACACCTCGCTGTCCGACCATATCGATATCTCCGACACGCTCGCCATGCGGAGGTCGATCATTGAAAGTGCAGCCGTCAACTTCAGGCCCGACGTCTTCATCGTCGACAAGGAGCCGCGTGGCTTGAGGGGAGAGCTCGATCCGACTCTGCCTCGCCTCAAAAGCCTCGGGTGCGTCAACATCCTCGGATTGCGCGACGTCCTGGACGAGCCAGATGCCGTCCGCCATGAGTGGGAGCGCAACGAGGCAGCGTCCTGGGTGGACCGCTATTTCGATCGGATCTGGGTTTATGGTTCGAGAGACTTCTGGAACCCGCTGCAAGGCGTCGAACTAGCACCGAGCGTGACCGCGCGCATCGAGCATGTCGGGTTCCTCGCGCGCAGCGTCCCAGCACAACCGTTCGCGCATGAGGGCCAACTGCCGAAGGCCTACGTGCTGGTCACAGCCGGTGGCGGGGGCGATGGAGCCGAGCTCATGCGGGCGGTGCTGGCCGCGCACGAGCACGACCGCAGTCTCAGGTTCCCGATGGTTTTCGTCTGTGGCCCGTTCATGTCCCAGCGTGAAAAGCTTGAGATCAGACACCGCGCACAACGACTCCAAAGCGCTGTGGTGCTCGATTTTGAGAACAATCTCGAACACATGATTCAGCGAGCGACGGCCGTCGTCGCCATGGGCGGCTACAATACGTTCTGTGAGCTGATGTCCTTTGACAAGCGCGCGCTGATTGTGCCGCGCAAGGTGCCGCGCCAAGAACAGTTGATCCGGGCCATGCGCGCGAAGGCGTTTGGCCTCGTCGAAATGATCGACCCCGATCAAGCCAAGAACCCGAGAGCGCTCGCCGCCGTTCTTCAACGCTTGCCGACCCGACCAAGACCGTCGGAATCGTCCTACGCGATCAATCTCGACGGGCTCACACGGATCGCAGAAGACGTTGACATTGTACGCAGCCGCAGCGAGGCCTCGAGACCGCGGGCCTATGCATGATGACGGACCATGCGCGGCATTCTCCGGGCATGCGGCACAGCCGTTCAACGGCTGCTGCCATCGCGGTCGTGCTCAAGGGCTATCCACGGCTTTCGGAAACTTTCATCGCTGAGGAACTTCGCGGTCTGGAACTGCGGGGGCTGCGTCTTGTGTTGTTTTCAATGCGCCACCCCACCGACAAGAAGCGCCACCCCGTTCACGATCAAATCCAAGCCCCGGTCGTCTACCTGCCGGAGTACCTCTATCAGGAGCCACTGCGTGTCCTGAAAGGCCTCTGGAGAGCTCGACGCACGCCAGGCTATACGCGGGCCTGGCGCACGTTTCTCGGCGACCTGTTACGTGATCCGACGCCCAATCGTGTGCGCCGCTTCGGCCAGGCCGCCGTGATGGCCGCAGAGCTGCCCGATGATGTGGCCTCTCTCTACGCGCACTTCATCCACACGCCCGCGGCCGTGACACGCTATGTCCACATCATGACCGGGCTGACATGGTCTTGCTCTGCCCATGCCAAGGATATCTGGACATCGCCAGACTGGCAGTTAAAGACACATTTGGGCTCTGCGGCATGGGTGACAACGTGCACGCAGGTTGGCGCCGATCACCTGTGCCGCCTCGCGCCATCACCCGACCGCGTGCACCTGACTTACCACGGCCTTGACCTGACGCGGTTCGCAGCGCCGGCCCCGCGCGACGAGACCGATCTCGCTGCGCGCGACGGCCGGTCAGGGTCTGACCCGATCCTTATCCTGAGCGGCGGCCGCGCGGTGGAGAAGAAGGGCTACGACATTTTGCTCGACGCCTTGGCGCGCTTGCCCGACGATCTCTCGTGGCGCTTCATCCACCTCGGCGGCGGAACCTTGAAAGACGCGTTGAAGGCCAAATCCAGCGCGCTCGGCCTCACGAGCCGGATTACATGGCTCGGGGCTCAGGCTCAGGACGAGGTCCTTAAGGCTTACCGCCGCGCGGATGTCTTCGTATTGCCTTGTCGGATCGGCAGCGATGGCGACCGGGACGGCCTCCCGAACGTGCTCGTGGAAGCGCAGAGCCAGCGACTCGCGTGCATCTCGACGAGGGTCTCGGCGATCCCTGAACTGATCAGAGACGGCGAAACGGGCGTCCTCGTCCCGCCCGAGGATCCCGACGCACTGGCTGGCGCGCTCGTGCGGCTTGCGCGCGATCCAATCCTGCGCCGCACGCTTGGGGAGGCCGGGGAGCGCCGCGTCAGGGCCGAGTTCGAATCATCTTCCGGTCTCGACCGCCTGGCCCGGCTGCTCATGGCGACACGTGACGCATCAAGCCGTGAATGTGCAGCGTCCGCGCCACCAGGGCAAAGCCCGTCAGTCTGGTCTGCCGACCCAAAGACAGAGAGCACCACCGAGGCGGGGCGTTCAACGCGCACCGAAAGCCCGACACGAGAGATTGCGTGATCGAAGCGAAGGCACCGTGATCGTTGACCACACGATGACCGATCGAGGGCCACCCCAGAGCATCGGCCAGGGTGCGCGACCCTCGATCTTATTCCATGTTCAGCATCTCAAAGGCATCGGCCATACGATGCGTGTCCACAGGATCGCAACGCGTCTTGCTGCGCATGGCGTGGACGCGATCGTCGCGAGCGGCGGATCGCCGATCGAAGAGCTCGATTGGGGTGACGTCGCATTCGTCCAACTCCCCGTGATCCGCGCCGCGGAAACCGGATACGACGCCCTGCACGATCGAGATGGTGCGCCGCTCAGCGACGCCATCTGGCAGCAGCGCTCGCAGCAGCTTGAACGCGTGTTAGACCAGTTCAGCCCTTCAGTGCTCGTTACCGAGGGGTTTCCGTTCGCCCGTAGGAAGTTGGCTCCAGAGGTGCTGGCGCTGATCTCGCGATTTCGTTCGGCAAACGCACGCAGTGCCGTCGTCGCCTCGGTGCGCGATATCATCGAGCCGCCGCGCAAGCCCGAACGTCGCCAGGAAAGCATTGCCATCTGGCACGCGTCTTACGACCACGTGCTCGTGCACGCCGAACCCGGACTGTCGAACCTGACAGACGTGTTCGGTGCGCCGCCCGTTGGCCGGGGCCACGTCACTTACACGGGTCTGGTTGGGCCTGGCACGCCACATCGATCGAGCGGCGGCGCTCCGGACGGAAGCCGTGACTTCGACGTTGTCATCTCGATCGGAAGTGGCGCTTACGGCCCGCGCGTGATCGAGGCCGCGATCGAAGCCAAAGCCCTGACGCCGCTGGCGAATGGCCGTTGGCTCGCGCTCACTGGGGAGAGCCTGCCGGACCGCGATGTCGAGCGGCTTTCAGAGCTTGGGCGCCAAGCAGGCGTGGCTGTTGAGCGGTTCCGGCCAGACCTCGCCCGGCTCCTTGGAAGCGCCGAACTCTCGATCCAGCGCGCCGGCTACAATACCGTCGCCGAGCTTCTCGAGACCGGCTGCCGTGCTGTTCTGGTCCCTTACGACGGCGCGGGCGAGCAGGAGCAGACACTGCGAGCAGAAAAGCTTGCAAGCGCCGGCCGCACCGTGACCGTGGCCGAGCGCAGCCTCGACGGCCGAACCCTTGCCGCCGCGATCCGTCTGGCGGTGTCGCGCCCTAAGCCGGAACCGCGGCGCGATCTCGATGGCGCGGACGTAAGCGCCAGGCTATTGGCAGGCTTGGCGACAGGGCTCTGCCCATCAAGCGCGTAGCCGCGCAACCGCTGCTATCCCACCCGTCGACGAGCAATGACCCGTTCGAAAACGCCGCCGAGAGCACATGCAGCAGCATCGAGACTGTGGCGCTGCACGACGATCTCGCGCGCAGACCTGGCGAGAGCTTCCCGTCGGTTCGGGTCTCTCAACAGCGAGCAGATGGCAGCCGCATAGGCTTCGGCTGAAGCTCGCTCGACAAGAACGCCGCCAACGCCGTCGACGACCACGGCCGGAACGCCGGCAGTCCTCAGAGCAACGACCGGGACGCTCGCGGCCTGGGCCTCAAGATAGGCCATGCCGAAAGCTTCCTCGAATCCAGGCCACGTATAGAGATCGGCACCGGCAAGGATCGCTGCAACCTTCTCCGGCGCGCATGCACCGTGGAACCGAACCCGCCCCTGCTGGAACCGTGCAAACATGCCTTCGACGGCACCGCGCTCCGTGCCATCGCCGACGATATCGATCGTCCAGGCCTCATGGGTCAGCTCACTCAGCGCGTCGGCAAGCAACTCATAGCTTGCGCGTTTGGCACCAGGACGCATCATCGCGACCGTGACGAGCCGGGGCGCAGCGCGGACGTTCAGGGATGCGCGCGCGGAAGCTCTGTCATCGGCGTGGGCCTCAAGATCCAGAAACGGCGAAAAATCAACAAGATCAGTCGACAATCCGACGTGCTGCGCGATGCCGATCCGATCGCGTTCGGTAAAGCTCAGCACCGCGTCGGCTGCCGTGAGAGCAAAGCGAACGTCTTGCTGCCATGGCGCCCATTCGTCCCGGTCGCGCTTTGCGGCATGGCTCGCCTCGACCACAACATAGGGAATCGACAGAGCCTGCGCCACGGCAGGGCCAATCCAGTCGGGCGCCTTGTAGTAGAGGTGATAGGTCAGCCAGACGTGAGGGCGCCTTTCGACGGCCGCGCTATCGTAGATTTCGATGAGGCGTCGCGCCTCGCGTGCACCAGCCTCTCGACGCTCGCTCAAAACCCTTGCGTCGGGTGTGCGCGACCACGATCTCAGACGACTTGCAAGCTCGACGCGCCCGTGCGCGGCCTCGATCGCGCGGACAAGGAGGCGTGCAATCGTCCGGTCTCCCGATGGCCGCTCATCATCTGGCGGTTTCATCGTCGCGTAGAACGCAACGCGGAGTGACCTGCCGGTTACCAATGAGTCGTAGCTTGAAGACAGAACACCCACCGGTCTCGCCTTTGCGAAAGTGAACCAGCCGCTCGTCCCGCCTATCAGACGTCCCTGCACCATCCGCAACACGCGCCTGCCAGGCACGTATAATCGAAAAGCGGGCCCTCGTGGTCCGTCTCCGACACCTGGTTTCCTTTGCAGCACCTGATTGACCAAGTGTCGGAGACAAAGGGAACACAAGCAACGTCATGAGTCTCGTGTTGCTTTTGTCGCTAACGCTTGGCAGGCGAGACTGCAGAAGGTGGGGACCAAGCGTGTGCGACGCAACACTCATGTCGTGATCGCGAAATTCGTCTTATTCTCCAGCACCCACCGAACGAATTTCGCGAGCTGAGCGAAACCAGACTATTCAATAGCCTCGTGTAATTCAGACCGAGAAGTCCGCCTCTACGCCCGGCCGAAAACGATGCAGCGGACGTCTCGGTCATCACACCGGCACCCATTTGAAACCAAGATCACTTCGAGGCCTGTCGATGCCGGCTGCAAGCGTTGACGTCGTTCTGATTGGCGGGGGACACAACGGGCTCGTGTGCGCAGCCTACCTTGCCCGGTCCGGGCTCGACGTCGTTGTCTGCGAGAAGAACTCCGTCCTGGGTGGGGCCGCGGTCACTGAGGAGTTTGCGCCCGGTTTCCGCAACTCGGTTGCCTCATACACCGTGAGCTTGCTGAACCCGAAGGTGATCCGAGAGCTCGAACTCGCACGCCACGGTCTGAGGATCGTCGAGCGCCCAGTCGCCAACTTTTGGCCGATCGATGAGGTGCGGGGGCTCGTGATGCCGTTCGGCCTTGCCGCGCGGCAGGCGGCCATCGCAGCCTTCTCACGAACTGATGCAGATCGCCTGCCGGACTACGAAGCCGAGCTCGAGCGTGCGGCGCAGGTGCTGCGCGAGCTCGTCTTGAAGGTGCCACCGAACAGCGGCGGAGGCGCTGGGGCGCTGTGGCGGGTGCTGGACGATGCCCGAACCCTCGGTCGTCTCGGTGTGAAGGACCGCGACACTGTTGCGCGACTTTTCACGAAGAGCGCTGCCGACTTCCTCGATCTCTATTTCACCGATCCGCACGTCAAGGCAGCGTTTGCATTCGACGGCATCGTCGGGGCCTATGCAGCGCCGTCGATGCCTGGAACCGCGTATGTGCTGCTGCATCACTGCTTCGGTGAGGTGAATGGAAAGTCCGGGGTCTGGGGACACGCGATCGGTGGGATGGGCGCCATCAGCGACGCCCTTGCTGCCTCGGCACGGAAAGCTGGCGCCAAGCTGATGGTTGATGCGCCGGTTGCAGAAGTTCTTGTTTCCGGCGGACGTGCATCGGGCGTTGTGCTGGAGACCGGGCATACCATCCGGGCTCGCGCCGTTGCGGCCAACGTCGGCCCCAAAGGTCTGTTCGATCGTCTCGTGCCACCAGGTGCCGTGGACGAGGACGTGTCCCGCCGCTTCCGGGCGATCAGGACGGGTTCAGGTACCTTTCGGATGAACGTGGCGCTCTCCGCGCTGCCAGACTTCACGTGTCGTCCCGGCACGACACAGCAGCCCCACCACGGTGCTGGCATCGTCATCGGGCCAACCCTCGACTACCTCGAAGCCGCCTACCTCGATGCCCGACGCGAGGGCTGGTCGCGCGAGCCAGTCGTTGAGATGCTGATCCCGTCGACGCTGGACGATACGCTGGCGCCGACCGGGCGGCACGTCGCGAGCCTGTTCGTGCAACACGTTGCACCGAAACTGCCGGGGACGCGATCCTGGGCCGACGCGGCCGAAAAAGAGCGTTTTGCAGATCTTGTGATCGCGACCGTGGCACGCCACGCCCCAAACTTCACCTCGAGCATCGTGGCGCGGCAGGTTCTCAGCCCGCTGGATCTCGAGACGCGGTTCGGGCTCATCGACGGTGACATTTTTCATGGCCAGCTCGGCCTCGACCAGCTCTACGCGCTTCGCCCGCTCATGGGGCACGCGGACTACCGGATGCCGCTTTCAGGTCTCTATCTTTGTGGCTCTGGCGCGCATCCGGGTGGCGGCGTGACGGGGGCACCGGGCCACAACGCTGCCGGTGTTATCATTCGCGATCTCAAGCGCAGCGTGCTCAGGGGGTAACGGCGCGTCCGGCGCAAGCCCAGCGGGCTCGATGCGAATGCGGGGCTGACCAGCATCCAACGGGCTTCAAATTGCCGAAACGGTGGGCCACGATGTCGCCCGATAGCTGGACCGGTCAAAACACTGTTCGCTCGGAGGCCTGAACGATGGCGCAGACTCGCAGCCAGATGGTGCTGATTGGGTTTCTGCAAGCGCAGAACTGCACGAACTATGTCGGCGCCTGGCGTCATCCGGCGGCCACGCAGGATTTCCTCTCGCCCCTCTACTATCAGCGCATCGCCCGGGCCCTTGAGGACGCGAGATTCCATCTGGCCTTCTTCGATGACCGGCTCGCGATGCCTGACATTCTCGGCGATGACCCAGCCGCAGCGCTCGAGCACGGCGTGCGCGTGGTGAAGATGGATCCAGCGACCATCCTAATGACCATGGGGGCAGCGACGCGGCATCTCGGCCTCGGCTGTACCTACTCGACGACCTACTACGAGCCGTTCCATGTCGCGCGCGTCTTCTCGACAATGGATCACATGTTGGAAGGACGCGTCGCATGGAACTGCGTGACATCGCTCAACACGTCGGAAGCTCGCAACTTCTCTCAGATGGAACACCCGGACCATGACCTGAGATACGACAAAGCCGACGAGTTCATGGAGGTCGTGCTGGGGCACTGGGACACCTGGGCCGATGATGCCATCCTCGCTGACCGTGAAACGGGCCGCTTTGCCGATCCTGCGAAGGTCAAGCGCCTCGATCACGAAGGCCGGTGGTTCCGGTCACGCGGGCCGTTCACAGTGCCGCGTACGGCACAGGGTCGCCCGGTCGTGATGCAGGCGGGACAATCAGGGCGAGGACAAGCGTTTGCTGCGCGCTGGGGCGAACTTGTCTTTGCCGTCTATCCGAACAAGGAGGTCGGCCAGAGGATCTACGCTGGCTTCAAGCAGAAAATCGTCGAGGCCGGGCGCGATCCTGCAACGCTTGCCGTCGCGCCTGCCGTCTACATCATTCCCGGTGAGACGCGCGCGATGGCCGAGGACCGCCGTGCCCTGATTGACAGCCTGTCAAAGCCGATCGATGGGCTCGCCCTGCTCTCCGAGGCGCTGAACTTTGACTTCGGCTCCAAGCCCATGGATGAGCCTTTCACCGATGAGGAGCTGGCAAGTGTGTCGGGGCTGCGGGCCATTCTCGACCGGGTCGTGATGCAGTCTGGCAAGTCGCATCCTACGCTGCAGGATTTCGTGACATTCTCGAAGCGCGGCACAATCAATGAGTTTCCGGTATTTTGCGGGACACCGGCAGATATTGCAGATCAGATGGAGGACTGGTTCAGGTCGGAGGCCTGCGATGGATTCGTTGTCGCAGGCACACACGTGCCGGGCGGCTATGAGGACGTGGCCCGGCTTGTCGTACCGGAACTCCAGCGCCGCGGCGTGTTCAGGCGTGAGTATCAGGGCTTGACGCTGCGCGAAAACCTTGGACTCCCGCGCGCCGAGATTGGTGACTGGCGCCGATGAGCGGAGCCGTTGGTGCGCTGCGCGCGCGGTCCTGATCGTTGACGGGCAAGGCAACGTATCGGCATCGACAGGAAGCCTGCGCGATGTGCGCCAAAAATTGAGGACCGTCATGGATGCCAGCCGCTATCGGACCGTCATGCGGCATCAAGCCGGAGCCGTTGCCGTCATCGCCGTCGGATCGGCTGGCGCGCGGACCGGCTTGACCGCAACAGCGGTTTGCTCGCTGACCGACAGCCCGCCGACGATCCTTGCGTGTGTCAACCGCACGGCATCGGCCCACGACCGTATCGCGGAAAGCGGTTCCTTCAGCATCAACCTGCTCTCAGATCGTCAGCAGTCGGTCGCAGATGCCTTCGCTGGGCGGACAGGACTTAAGGGTGAAGCGCGCTTCGACCCGCAGCTCTGGACAACGATGTCCACCGGCGCACCGATCCTGAAAGGTGCGCTGGCCACGCTTGATTGCAGGCTTTCGCAGCGCATCGAAGCAGCAACGCACTCGATCTTCATTGGCGCGGTGATCGATGGAGCGTTCGATGACCGGGTTGGTGCCTTGCTGTATTTCAAAGGTGATTTCTGGGACCTGCCCCAGGCCCTCGAGGCCGTAGGATAAGTCAGCGATGATGATGGATGCCAATCGAACTGCGTTGCTGGTCATCGATGTCCAAAAGGCTTTTGAAGTCCGGGATGCCCGCGGCGACAAGCGCAGCAACCCCTCGGCGGAGGCGAACATCGCGCGTCTGCTCTCTCTCTTCCGAGACAATGGGCTGCATGTGGTTCACGTCCACCACCACTCGCTGCGCGAGACGTCGTTGTTCAGAGCCGAACTTCCAACGGCCGAGCCGCAGGCGTTCGTTGCGCCCCGCGGCGGCGAGCGCGTCTATACCAAGAACCAGAACAGCGCCTTCGTCGGCACAAGTCTCCACACGGACTTGCGCGACGCGGCACTGACGACGCTCGTAATCTGCGGCGCGACAGCCAACCACTGCGTCGAGACGACCGCGCGCATGGCCGGCAACTTCGGGTTCGACGTTCGTTACGTGGGCGATGCGGTGTGGGCCTATGATGCCATTGGCGTCGATGGAAGCGTGATCCCAGCCGCAACGATGCATGCCGCGACGTTGGCCAATATTGCCGAGGAGTTCGGAAGCGTTATCGAGACGGCCGACGTCGTTCGCGCGCTCTCTGAAGCTTCAAGTCGATGAGGGTCCGGCTGCGGCCAGTGCTGTGCTACTCATTCTGCCAGCGTGCAGCGGCCTCGTCGTCGGCCTCCCGCGCATCGACCCAGGCACCGCTGCCATCGCTTGCGGACTCCTTCTTCCAGAAGGGAGCACGCGTCTTCAAGTAGTCCATCAGGAAGGCGGCAGCCTCGAATGCCGCTTGGCGGTGGGCCGAGGCCGTCACAACCAGCACGATCGGCTCGCCCGGCGCCAGCGCCCCGATCCTGTGGATGATCGTTGCGCCCTGCAGTGGCCAACGCCTCTGCGCCTCGGCTTCGACATGGCTCAGTTCGCGCTCTGTCATCCCGGGATAATGCTCGAGCGTCATCGAACTGAGGTCGCGCCCGCCGGCTGTGCCCCGGACCACGCCCGTGAACGTGACGACGGCGCCGATGTCGGTCCGCCCGCTGCACAGTGCATCGACTTCGGCCGAGATATCGAAGGGTGCTGACTGGACCCTCACGGCCATGCGGTCACCCTCCTGTCACGGGAGGAAAGAACGCGATCTCGCGCGCGCCCGCGATCGCAGTGCCGGGCTTGACGTGGGTGTGGTCGATGGCGGCGCGAACGACGTCGGGCTGAGCAAACGCATTGGCGTAGTGCTCGCCACGCGTTGCAAGCCATGCGACCAGATCTGCGACCGTGCAGATATCGCCCGGAATATCAACGACCTCTTCCGCGAGGCCAACGCGCTCACGGACCCAGGCGAAGTAAACAAGTTTGGTGGCCATCATCGAGCACTCGCATATCGGACTGCGGCAACAAGGTAATCAAAGCCAGTATAGAGCGTCAGGATCGCCGCGATCCAGAGCAGGCCGAGACCAAGCACCGTCACGTCCACCGATCCGATTGGCGTTACCGTAGGGGCAATGATCAGGACACCGAGCGCAGCGAGCTGGGCGGCTGTCTTGAATTTGGCAAACCATGTGACATGCAACTTGACGCGCAGTTCGGCCAGAAACTCTCGCAGGCCCGACACTGCGATCTCGCGCGCGAGGATGATGAGCGCGGCAAAAACGTTGAGGCCGGACACCGTACCATCGTGGACCAGCAGCAAGAGGACGACACCAACCAGCAATTTGTCTGCGATCGGGTCGAGCATGCGGCCGAGCTCTGACTGCTGGTTCCAGGCCCGTGCGAGATAGCCGTCAAGATAGTCTGACACCGACGCGGCAACGAACAGCCCGACTGCGATCCAGCGCCCAGACGAACCAGGCACTAGCACAAGGCAGAGCGCAACGAGTGGCACAGCAGCGATGCGCCCGTAAGTCAAAAGGTTCGGCAGGCTCAGCACCGATGAGCGCCCGGCAATGTGCGTATTTGTCATGACGAGAGGCTCACCAGAACTGGCCGCAAGCGTCAACGGCCAAGACTTGTTTAATACGCACCCTTTGCGCCCGATCGTGTCATGCGTCCGTCTGCTGTGAACGTGATGCGCCCTCACTTGCAGAGGCCTTGTAGTCGTTAAGCACTTCGAGCAGCGGCGTCAGACCCTCGGTGTCGACGAGGACAAAGATCTCAACGTCCGATTGCGCGCGCTGTGACCAGCCGGCACTCTGCAGGGCGACCTCGGCCTTGGAGAACAGGCCATGATTGCGCAGGGGTGCTGCAGCCAGCCGCTCCTCGATCGCTTTGACATCGTCCCCGCGACCTGCGTCACGCGCCTTTTCAAGCATCTGCCGGCGGATCGCGCTGAGATCGGTGGAGCTTTCACCCGTTTCCTCGCCCTTGAGTTTCTCGAGTTCGCTCGGGCCGAGCTGCCGGTTGAGCAGCTTCATCAGTGCGCCGTGCGGCTCGAAACCAAACAGGTATCTCGCCCCATGCGGCCAACGCACGACGCGCAGGTCGTCGAGAACACCGGCGAGCTTGTTCATGGCGAGCGCCTTGAGCTGCTCGTCGTCGTTTTCACGCGCGCTGAAGAGATTGGGGATCACCAGATAGGAGTTTCGCTTGTGGTGAACCAAGTGTCTGCGGATCCACTCGATGTCGATGTCGGGATGCGTCGCGATGGCGCGGTCAATGGCGCGGCGAATCTGATCGCGCGCTTCGAAGGGGATCTCGTGGCGGACGGCCGGCGGCGGGTTGAGCACAGTGAGCGCGAACAGCCCGAGGTCGACGCCGATGGTCGCCAACAGGGCGATAAGGTCGCGCCCGGTGATCGGCATGCCCTCGAGATCGCCACTCGGCGCACCGATTGATCCAAGCGAGGCCCAGAAAACAAGGGCGTTGAGGCCGGAACCGATGTTGAGCCAGAGGTTCTTGACCGCGTTGGCAACACCGGCCGGCCCTTCGTTGAAGGCCGCCTGACGGAGCAAGACGGCGGCCGGCTGTCCAGACTGATCGGCCGCTTGCCGCAGGCGCTGGGCCAGTGTCGGGTCGTAACAGGAAAAGCCCGGTTCGCCGGGCGCGATCGAGACGGCGTTTGCGAGCGCCAGCATGGTCGCGGCAGTCGACGCGCCAATCTCGTTCGAGCGCGCTGCAATGCGGCGTGCGGTTTCACGGATCAATGCGGCACGGGCCTCGAACTCGGCCTGACGGTCGGCAACGCTTGCGCCATCGGTGGCTCGAGCGGCGCTCTGGCGCAGCTGGTCGAGGTCGAGTTGGACGGGCTGGATCCAGGACGTGGTGATCTGGTCGCGCAGCGAGGCGACGCCGTCCTTGACACTGCGTCTGGCATTGTAGAGCGGACCGCGCCCTGCACCGGAGGCGACACCGCAACTGCCGCCCGATGCCTCCTCCCGCGCCATCTGCGTCTCAGACCACGAAACGACGCTTTCGAGCTGGATGCGAACGGCGTCGAGCCTTGCAGCGATCGCGTTCCCCGCGTCGCGTGCATCCTCACGCATGGCGGCCATCGAGGTGCGAGTCGCTTCCTGGCCCGCAATCAGGCTCCACCAGAAGCCGTATCCGAAGCCGATCGACCAGAGCGCAAGGAACAGATAGAGCGGGAACATCACAGCCCGCTCGGTCAGCGATCGCTCAACGCCGAAAGCTTCGCGAAGTGCGAGCCACATCAGGAATGTCAGAGCGACGACGATCGCCACGACAACCGCATCGTTGGTGACAGCGATACCGCCGATCGACCGGCCGACGCTGTCGGACCCGTCACCGCTCGCGCCGATAATGAAGTCGGCCATGCCGCTCCAGGTCGCAAACCCGGAAATAACGAGCAGCATCAAAGATGCAGTGCCGATCAGGAAGTTGCGGCCAAAGATGTAGCTTCGTGCGCGGCGCAACATGACGAGCGCACCGCGCTCGCGTCGAACGTCACCAGTTGCCATCCGCCCGCCTCCGCTGCGCCAAACCCGCTCCGGTCGATCCCCGAAAGGTGGGCGATCTCCGAGGTCTCGGCCATCCCAAGGACCTCTCCAGTGTGGCGTCGCGCCCAAATTGACCTACGCGTGCGGTACGCTGGTCGTCACTTAAGGCGCGACAAGCCACCCGTACCGCCGATCAGAAGTCCCTGCACCAACCGCGGCACCCGCTGTCCAGGGACCTCTGATCGAAAAGCGGCACGGGAGTCACGAGGTTGCTCGTACCCTTCGCTTTCCGAAGTTCGTTTCGTCGCTTGACAAGACTGACTGACGAACTTCGGAGAGCGGGTAATAGGCGACCAATCAGCGGTTGTCGCTGGTTTCAGGCGCCCGATGTGATCGTGATGCTATGGTCGTTGACGATCTGCAACGTTGTGGACGCCCGGCGATGGCCGGCTGGCGCTGCGATCTCATCGCATCAGCGTAAAGATCAAGGTCTCGGCGCGGTAGCCCGTCGGGCGGCAGTCTGAGCCAATCCGCGGGGCTTGACCTCTCAGCGTCACGGTCGTTTCGCCGGGCCCGACGTCGCCTGCGACAGGAAATCCAAACTCTCCGCAATTGCGTGTGAAGATATAGGCCACGCCATCGTAGCGGTTGCCACGTCGATCGCCGGAAAACAGGATCGTGCCCGATCTCACACCGACAGATGCAAGCCCACTCCTTGGTTGATCATAGACAAAACGGCGCTGGCTGCCCCCGGCCTCAAGGCGCATGACTGAGCCGTTATGGTCCCACAGGGATGCTGCACCGGATGGGCGGGGGCGGGGTACGGTCTCGCCAGGACTGCCACCGCGATCGGCAGTGGGGCCTGGGGGAATGATTGCGACATAATCGAGCGTGACCTGGTCCCGATCACAGTTTGCAGCGGCGGGAAGGCCTGACGACGAGAGCTCACACAGGAACGTCAACTCGGTTTGTGAGCCGCCCTCACGAAAACGGATGACCTTGAGGTACTGGCGGAAGTTATAGGTGTAGCGCCCGCGGACGGCCCCCGTCGTGCTGACACAGGTGCCACGCTTCTCCGCGATCGTATGCTCGCGGACTGTCGTGTACGGGATCTGGCGGCCATTGCCGCCCTTTTCGAACAACGCGTCGTCGTTGATCTCATACTGGCCGGATGCGGGGTGGCACTCGTGTGAAAAATCACTCGCGTGTGCGGCGTGGGCTGCAAACAGCGCAGGGGCTGCAAGCGCGATGAGAAGCATCGAAGCGCGAGGGGTGATCATGGCGCGTGGCATCCTGTCAGGGTGGGATCGAGGGGTCCGAGACCGGTCTGAGGCGGCGGCGTGGTCGCGGCTGCCCTCGCACGGCTTGGTCGCGCGAGAGACTATTCGTTCGCGCGCTGAATACCAGCTGAACCGACGTCTCATCCGGCAAGGCGAAGTGCTTCTTGGCAACACCAGAACGGCGCTACATGATGCGCGGCCGTTGCGGCACGATGGAAGACCCACCGTGCTGCAGGGGGCGTGCGGGATTGCGCGTGCTCAACTGCCTCAATTTCCTGGAAGCACAAGGATCTCTGTGCCTACCGGGAGCTTGTCTTTGGCGAGGACGATCGTTGGAACATCCATGACGGTCACCGGAAACTCATTGCCAGCAGCCGTCAGAAAGCGTTGCAAGGTGAATTGCGTGAAGTAGTGCATCGGAACGATGAGCCGTGGGTTCATTGCTTTCAGGACCTCGAGCATGCCGGGGTAATCGAGTGTCCAACTGCCATCGACCGGGACCAGCACGACGTCCATCTGACCGATGCTCGCAAGTTGCTGCATTGTCAGCGGATGGTGAAGGTGACCGAGATGGGCAATGCACCAAGTTCCAACCTCGAAGATGAAGATCGAGTTGCCGAACTCGTGCGTGCCGCCGCCCCAGTTTCTCGTGTTTGTCGGGACGTTTCGAACACGCATGTCTTCGACTGTCACGTCATGCGCAGCGTAGCCACCTGCGGGGTTCCAGCCGCGCAGGACGTGCGTGATCTCGGGCTGCGGATTGTTGGTGTAATGGGAGCTGTGCGCAACATTCATCGTCACGATATCGGGAATGTTCGGCGGAGGGATCGGGACGGCGTAGTCGGTGGCAGCCTTCACCCCTTTCGGGCTCTCGATCAGGAACGTCGCATGGCCGAGAAACGTCAGCCGGAGCTCATTGTCCTCAAGCGAGGCATTGCGCAGGCTCGCCTCACGGATCAGTGGCGTGCGCTGCGGTGCCGATGCCAACGCAAGGCACTTGTCAGGTGCGACTTGCGGAGGCTCCGTTTGTGCTGCAACGCGTGTCGCCGCGCACACGAGGATCGCTGCCGCGAGCGTGCAGGTGATCGCGCGCATGACTGCGTTCTGAGCCATCTGGTCGGGTACTCGATCGAGCAAGGTACGCAACGGTCCGGACTGCATGGTGTCACTCCTGTTCGACTTTGGTCGCGGCAGTGAACCACGGTTGAGCGACGGGACCAAGGTTGCAAAGGAGCGCAATCGCGCGTCACCTGTCTGAGTTGCACCTCGGCCGTGCCCGAGCGCTGTTCACGTCGGGAAACGGGCACGATGCTCGCGCAGCGCTTGCAGCCATCGTGCGGGGCTCGCCCCTCGTGCGGCGACGTGAGCCTGCTCGAAGCCCCGGTCGATCGAAGAGACCCGCCGTTCCCGATCCATTCCCCCATCAAAGTCGAGGCTCACTTGGCTCGTCCCAATCGCCAGACGCTGCTCGATCGAACGACACTGTTCTTCATCGTGCTCGCAGCAGTCCTGATGGCCGTCGTTGCGAGCGTTCGATCGACCGAGGTTCTCATTGCAACCGTCGGCGATGCGATGGCGCTGTTCGTGACGATCGCGCCGCTGGTCGTGATGGGTCTGTTTCTGGGCGGTCTCGTCAAGGCGATGGCTGATCCGCAACGGATCGCGCCGTGGCTCGGCGCGGGATCGGGCTTGCGCGGGCTCGTCCTTGCGAGCGCTCTCGGTGCGATCACGCCGGGTGGCCCGTTTGCGGCGTTCCCAATCGTCACGGCGCTGTTTGCAGCCGGTGCCGATGTTGGTGCTGTCGTCGCCTTCGTCACAGGTTGGTCTCTGCTCGCGCTGCACAGGGTCGTTGTCTGGGAACTGCCCCTGATTGGCATTGAGTTCGTGGGGCTGCGCTTGCTCGTCTCCTTGCCACTCGCGCTCGTCGCTGGCCTGATCGCGCGCCGTCTCGTCACCCGGATCCCCGCGTTCAGGGACGTTGTGCCGCCCATGCTGTCGCGCGTTGAAGGTGCGGGGCCCCCAGCCGACGGCGGCTCCAGCGGCAGTCCTGAAGCAGCGGCACCAGCGGTCGCCGTGCGATCCGTCGCCACACGATCCGAATGCGGAGGCGGGGGAGCATGATCGTATCCGCTGCGATCCTCGCGGTGGTTACGCTGCTGACTGCAGTTTATGCCGCGCGGCGCTATCCAGGGGCCAACGACGAGGCGGCTCGCTTCACGCAGCGCGAAGGGCTGCGGCTCGCGATTCGCCTCCCCTTCGCATTAGTGGCAGCGTACTGCCTTGCGGTGCTGCTTCCGAGTGCGTGGGTTGGCCGGGCGATCGGAGCCGAAAGTGGTGTCTTGGGCGTTCTCATCGCCGCATTCGCCGGCGGGCTGCTTCCCGGCGGCCCGATGGTTTCGTTCCCGCTGGCCCTCGCGCTTGCGGGGCAGGGGGCTGGGACGGCGCAACTCGTCGCATTGATCTCGGGCTGGTCGGTGTTTGCGATCCACCGCGTGATTTCCTACGAGAGCCCGCTGCTCGGCTGGCGCTTCGTTTCGGTCCGATTGCTCGCGTCCCTCGTCGTCCCAATCCTTGCCGGTCTTGGCGCGCTGGTGCTCGTGTCGGTGACCGGCGAGATTCCGCTTGCCGGCAGGTAACCGTCTGAAGGCGCGATGGGTCCCATCGTGCGATCGGACGCTTGGCGCGCTGGCCATGAGCGCTGATGTCGGTTTAGGCTGACACACGGCTGAACTGGCCGGGTTGACGTTTGGCGCCGCCAGCGCCGGTGGAGGGCTCCAAGCCTGATGATGATCAACGATCGCGCCCTGCGTCTCGACGAGCCTTCCGCCGACGAGGTGAAGACCACGACGTGCTACATGTGCGCGTGCCGGTGCGGGATCCGCGTGCACCTCAAGAACGGTCGGATTCGCCACATCGACGGCAATCGCGATCACCCCGTGAACAAGGGCGTGCTCTGCGGCAAGGGCTCGGCTGGTCTGATGCAACACATGGCGCCATCACGCCTGCGGGCGCCCTTGCGTCGGGTCGGTCCTAGGGGGTCGGGCCGCTACGAAGAGATCAGCTGGGATGAGGCGCTTGGCCTGGCGGCCCAATGGCTTGGCGAGGTTCGCGGTACCGACCCGCGAAGGCTCGCGTTCTATACCGGCCGCGACCAGAGCCAGTCGCTGACGGGCTGGTTCGCGCAACAATTCGGTACGCCCAATTACGCAGCGCACGGCGGGTTCTGCTCGGTCAACATGGCGGCTGCCGGCCTCTATACGATCGGTGGCTCGTTCTGGGAGTTTGGCGAACCCGACTGGGAACGAACGAAATACTTCATGCTGTTCGGGGTCGCGGAAGATCACGCCTCGAACCCGCTCAAGATGGCGCTCGGCAAGCTGAAAGAGCGCGGCGTCAAGATCGTTGCAATCAATCCGGTGCGCACCGGCTACCAGGCGATCGCCGACGAGTGGCTTGCCATTCGCCCTGGAACCGACGGGCTGCTGATCGGCGCCCTCGTCCACGAACTCCTGCGCTCCGGTAACGTCGATCTCGACTATCTCACACGCTACACGAATGCTGGCTGGCTCGTGATCGACGAGCCAGGGGCTGCCGATCACGGGCTGTTTCTGCGCGATCAATCCGGGCAGCCGCTGGTCTGGCACAGGAATGCCGGTTCCATTGTTGGGGCAGAGGCGTGCCGTAGTGGGGCCGCGCTCGCCGGGCACGTCGATCATGACGGACGCCGCGCGCGCCCGGCGTTCTCGATGATTGCAGAGCGGTTCCTGTCGGCTGATTATGCGCCGGCCGCAGTGGCCCAAGCCACGGGCCTCGAAGCGGCGACGATTGAACGGATCGCTGCTGAGATCGCGACGGCTGCGTTCAAAACCCCGGTCGTTGTCGATGAGCCCTGGGTCGACGCGGGCGGCACGCGCCATGCCGCCTGCGTCGGACGGCCGGTCTCGATGCATGCCATGCGTGGAATTTCGGCGCACGCGAACGGGTTCCAGACCTGCCGCATGCTGCACCTCCTGCAAGTGCTGATCGGCAGCATCGACACGCCCGGTGGGTTCCGCTTCAAGCCACCCTACCCGAAGCCGGTGCCGCCGCCGATCAAGCCGCGTGGTCGTGCGAACGAGGTTGCGCCCAACACGCCGTTGCCGGGACCGCCCCTTGGCTTCGTGGCGTCCCCCCATGATCTGATCGTCGATGACGACGGGCGCGCGCTGAGGATCGACAAGGCCTACTCATGGGACGCCCCGCTCGCGGCGCACGGTCTCATTCAGAGCGTGATCGGCAACGCTGCAGCCGGTGATCCCTACCCGATCGACGTGTTGTTCCTCTACATGGCAAACATGGCGTGGAACTCGTCGATGAACATTCCTAAGGTCATCGACGACTTGACCGCGATCGATCCCGAGACCGGCGACTACAAGATCGGCAAGATCATCTATAGCGACGCCTATGACTCCGAGACGGTCGCCTACGCCGATCTCATTCTTCCAGACACCACGTATCTCGAGCGCTGGGACTGCATCTCGCTGCTCGACCGGCCGATTTCCGATGCCGACGGAGCCGCCGACGCGATCAGGCACCCCATCGTCGCGCCCGATCGGGACGTCCGTCCGTTCCAGACCGTGCTCCTCGATCTTGGCGCGCGATTGGGATTGCCGGGTTTCGTCGACGAAGAGGGGCGGGCCAAGTATCCGGGTGGCTACGAGGACTACATCGTCAATCACCAGCGCGCTCCCGACTTGGGGCCACTGGCTGGATGGCGTGGCTCTCACGGCGAGCGGTTCGGAACGGGGGCGCCGAACCCCCGTCAGCTCGAGAGATACATCGACCACGGTGGGTTCTGCCGCGCCGAAATCCCGGCTGGAGCGAGGTTCTACAAGCACGCCAACCGCGCCTACCTCGATTGGGCGGTTCACAACGGCTTTCTCGGCAAGGCCGAGCCGATCACCTTCGAGCTCTACAGTGAGCGGCTTCAGACGTTCAGGCTTGCAGCTGACGGACACGGGCCGATCCAGCCGCCCGAGGGCCTACGCGAGCGCGTGCGGATCGCGTTCGACCCGATCCCATTCTGGTTCGATCCGATGCCCGGCGCGCTGGCGCAATCCTCATCGAGTGCACGGGCCGGACAAACATCGCGTAAGATGTTTGCAGTCACGCAACGGCCCATGGCGATGTATCACTCCTGGGGAAGCCAGAACGCTTGGCTTCGTCAGATCCACGCTGAGAATCGGCTCTACATCCACCATCGGACCGCCGCGACGCTCGGGCTCGCCGACGACGACTGGGTGCGCCTTGAGTCTTCGGTCGGCGTCGTGCTGTGCCAGGTCCGGCTCATGGAGGGCGTCAACCCCGACACGGTCTGGACGTGGAACGCGATCGCAAAACGTGCAGGAACCTGGGGCCTCGATCCGGGCGCGCCGGAGGCCAATCGTTCGTTCTTGCTTAATCATTTGATCGCGGATCTTTTGCCGTCTCGCGTCGACGGTCAGCGTTTTCTCAATGCAGACGCGGTGACGGGGCAAGCCGCGTGGTACGATCTCGTTGTCGAGGTCACGCGCGTCGAACCGCCGTCGGATGGATGCACGGTACCACAGTTCAACCCGCTGGAATTGCGCGTTGTGGCCCTGGAGGCCGGGCAATGACCGATCTGCCCTCAGAGCCGGCCCGAAAGCTCGGCCTCGTCATTGATCTCGACACGTGCGTTGGCTGTCAGGCGTGCGTGACGTCCTGCAAGTCCTGGAATGCTCCGGGCTACGGTGGCCCACTGTCCGACGATGATGCCTACGGTGTCTCGCCTTCGGGGACGTGGCTCAATCGCGTCCACGGTTACGAGGTGAGAAACGGGGAGGCTGCGGCTGGGACCAGTGCGGACGCTGCGCCAGGATTGCCACCGGAGGGGACGCAAACCGCCGGCATGATGGTGCACTTCCCGCGCTCTTGTCTGCATTGCGATGAGCCCGCGTGCGTGACCGTCTGCCCGACCGGAGCCTCCTACAAGCGTGTCGAAGACGGCATCGTCCTGATCAATCCCGACACCTGCATCGGCTGCAAGCTCTGTTCCTGGGCCTGCCCTTACGGCGCACGGGAATACGACGCGACGGCCGGGATCATGCGCAAGTGCACGCTGTGTGTCGACCGCATCTACAACGATACGTTCTTGCCCGAGGACCGCGTGCCAGCCTGTGTCCGCGCCTGCCCGACGGGGGCGCGCCATTTTGGCGACCTCGCCGATCCCGAGAGCGCGGCCTCGCGGCTCGTTGCAGAACGCAGCGGTTTCGACCTGATGCCCGAGCTTGGCTATCGGCCCGTGAACAAATACCTCCCGCCACGGCCGAGGTCGGCTGCCGGTGCAAATGGCGGCACGCGTCCCCGTGCGATGGAAACAGTCGGCGATCCTGACGGCTCGCCGGTTGAGCGCTTCTTTGCGTGGGTCGACCGCGCGCTTGGCGGCTGAGAGCACGACGATGCATCCCGCATATTCCGTGATCGTTTTCACTGTCGCGTCAGGTGCCGGGTATGGACTCGCGGTGTGGGTCGGCGTGCTGCTGCTGGTGGGTGAGATTGAGCTTGGCTCACGGTTTGCTGCCGTCGCGCTGTCGATCGCAACCGTACTGATTGCTGGCGGCCTCGCGTCATCGATGGCGCATCTCGGACGGCCGGAACGCGCTTGGCGCGCCCTCTCCCAGTGGCGATCCTCCTGGTTGTCGCGCGAGGGCGTTGCAGCTGCAGCGTCGTTTGGTCCGATCATGCTCCTGCTGTTCGGGGCGGCGCTCGGTGGGCTGCCGCCCTGGCTCGAACGCCTTGGTGCGGGCGCGCTGCTCGCTCTCTCGGTTGCGACGGTGACCAGCACCGCGATGATCTATGCGACGCTCAAACCGGTCCCGGCCTGGCGTGATCCTCTGGTCGTCCCGGTCTACCTCATCATGGCTGCGGCAGCGGGCGCGGTCTTATATTGCGCCATCGCGGCTTTGGCCGGACGGCCTCTTGGGGCGCTTGCCACGGTTTCGATCTTGCTGCTGTTCGCGGTCTGGGTGCTCAAGGCCGTCTACTGGTTCGAAATCGACATCGCAAAGCCGATCGCGACGACGGGCACTGCGACAGGCCTTGGCCGGTTTGGCGAGGTTCGCCAGATCGAGCCTCCACATATCGAGGAGAACTTCTTGCTCCGCGAAATGGGGTTCCGCGTCGCACGCTCACACTCTGAAAAGTTGCGGGGGCTTGCGATCCTGCTTTTCGCCGTCGTCCCATCTATGGCAATTGCGGCGGTGGCCTGGATCGGCCCAGGGGGCCTTGCAGCCCTGTTGGGGCTCGTGGCCGGCGGGGTGAGCTTGGCGGGCGCGCTGATCGAGCGATGGCTGTTTTTCGCCGAAGCGCGTCATGTCGTCACAACTTTTTACGATCAAACTTCGGTCTGATCGCGCCTGCTGCAGTGTGCCTTGGTGTGATGCAGGACCAGCGCCCAGGGATCAAAATTCTCGCCACCCGTTGACGTTGCCGTGCAAGAGCCCCACTTGCCCGGACGCTCAATCGGATAGGGATCGCCGGTTGCACTCGGCCTCGTGGTCTCGTCTGTCATCGAGCCGGAACCGATCACTCCGATCTCTGGACCCTGAAACATGATCGTTCTTTCGCTCGTCGGCGGCCTTTTGTTGCTCGTCGGTGGAGGCGAAGCCCTCGTTCGCGGTGCCGTCGACGTCGCAAAGCGCCTTGGCGTGTCACCACTGGTGATTGGACTGACCCTGGTCGGATTTGGAACCTCGACGCCCGAACTGGTCACGAGCCTGCAGGCTGCCTCCATCGGCTCTGCCGGGATCGCGGTCGGCAACGTGGTGGGCAGCAATATCGCAAACGTTCTGCTGATCGTCGGGGTCGCAGCCCTGTTGAAGCCGGTGGCGGTGGAACAAAAGAGCCTGCTGCGCGACGGCTTTGTGATGCTGGCCGCAACGGCTGCGGCGGTGTGGTTTGTGCTGCAAGGCTCGGTCGGCCGGATCGACGGCCTTGTTCTCGTCGCCGCACTGCTGGTCTATCTCGGATACCTGTTTACGCGCGGTGAAGGCCCAGACGATGAAGCGGTGGATGCGCAAGAGGTCGTCGGCGGGCGGCGCGACAGCATTGCATTTGCGCTGATCCTGGTTGTCGGCGGCCTGGCAGCCACGATTTTCGGCGCGCGCCTGCTCGTCGATGGTTCCGTCGAACTGGCGCGCGGTCTCGGCGTCTCCGAGACCGTCATCGGGTTGACGATCGTTGCCGTTGGCACGTCGCTCCCGGAACTGGTAACCTCGGTCATGGCCGCTTTCCGCGGGCAGAGCGACATCGCCTTCGGCAATGTCGTCGGCAGCAATATCTACAACATCTTGGGCATCCTCGGTCTGACGGGGGCGATCATTCCGATCCCAGTCGATCCACAAATCGCGGTGGTCGACATCTGGGTGATGACGGCGGCTGCGATCGCGCTCGTGGTGTTTGCGGTGACCGGCGCGCGCGTGTGCCGACGCGAAGGCGCGCTGCTTTTGCTCGCTTATGGCGGTTATATGGGCTGGCTCATCGCAACGGCGTAAGGCGCGTGGCGTTCGCCGCGCATGGGTCGGTTGGTCGGGGCGGTGTGCATGCTGAGCTATGCTGCCGCCGCTTGTTCAGAAACGAAAACCGCCCCGACCCTCAGGCTTCTGCTATAGCCAAACGGTGCCTGCTCCCCTATACCGCCGGGCGTTTATCGAGCCGGGGCCCCATGCCGAAACGTAACGACATCAAAAGCATCCTCATCGTTGGCGCAGGTCCGATCGTGATCGGACAGGCGTGCGAGTTCGATTACTCCGGAACGCAAGCCTGCAAGGCGTTGCGAGAGGAAGGCTATCGAATCATCCTGGTGAACTCGAACCCGGCAACCATCATGACCGATCCGGACATGGCGGATGCAACCTACGTTGAACCGATCACGCCCGAGGTGGTCGCAAAGATCATCGCCGAAGAGCGCCCTGACGCGATCCTGCCGACGATGGGAGGGCAAACAGCGCTCAACACGACGCTCGCACTCTGGAATAACGGCGTTCTGCAAGCGCTCGGCGTCGAGATGATTGGCGCCAACGCCGACGCGATCGACAAGGCCGAGGATCGGCAGCGTTTCCGCGAAGCGATGGGCAAGATTGGTCTCGAGACGCCGCGATCAATGCTCGCGAACACGATGGCCGAGGCCCTTGCTGCGCTCGAGTTCGTCAAGCTGCCGGCGATCATCCGGCCGTCGTTCACGCTGGGCGGGACGGGCGGTGGGATCGCCTACAATCGAGAAGAGTTCATCGAGATCGTCGAGCGCGGACTTGATGCCTCGCCGACCACGCAGGTGCTGGTTGAGGAGAGCGTGCTCGGCTGGAAAGAGTTCGAAATGGAGGTCGTCCGCGACCGCGCCGACAACTGCATCATCATCTGTTCGATCGAGAACGTTGATCCGATGGGCGTGCACACGGGCGATTCGATCACCGTTGCACCAGCGCTCACGCTCACGGACAAAGAATACCAGATCATGCGCGACGCCTCGATTGCCGTGTTGCGAGAGATCGGCGTCGAGACGGGCGGATCGAACGTTCAGTTCGCAGTCAATCCCGCCGACGGCCGGCTGGTCGTCATCGAAATGAACCCGCGTGTCTCACGATCCTCGGCGCTCGCATCGAAGGCGACGGGGTTCCCCATCGCCAAGGTCGCAGCAAAGCTGGCCGTCGGCTACACGCTTGACGAGCTCGAAAACGACATCACCGGTGGTGCAACGCCGGCCTCGTTCGAACCGACCATCGATTACGTCGTCACCAAGATCCCGCGCTTCGCATTCGAGAAGTTTCCCGGTGCCGATCCGACGTTGACCACGGCGATGAAGTCCGTCGGCGAGGTCATGGCGGTCGGGCGCACGTTCCACGAAAGCCTGCAGAAGGCCTTGCGCTCGATGGAGAACGGCTTGGCTGGGCTCGATGATGCCCCATTCACAGGCCTTGGCTCTGGCGATGACAAGAACATCATTCGTTCAGCGTTGGCGACGCCGACGCCGGATCGGATCCTGAAGGTCGCCGAAGCGCTCCGCCACGGCATGGATCCGGCGGAGGTGCATGCCTACTGTAAGTACGATCCCTGGTTCATTGCCCGGATCGGCGAGATCATTTCTGCAGAAGCCCGCGTCAAAGTCCATGGCCTGCCGGCCGACGCAGACAACTTGCGCATGTTGAAGGCGATGGGCTTTTCCGACGCGCGCCTTGCACGCCTCAGCGGGCGCGAAAGTGAGGACGTTGCAGCGCACCGGCGCAGTCTAGGCGTGGTGCCGGTACACAAGCGGATCGACACGTGCGCTGCCGAGTTCGCAAGTCCGACCGCCTACATGTATTCGACCTACGAGACGGGTCTCGGTTCAGTGCAAGCGCAATCCGAAGCTGAGCCTTCGACCAAGGAAAAGATCGTTATCCTCGGCGGGGGACCGAACCGCATCGGGCAGGGCATCGAGTTTGACTATTGCTGCTGCCACGCCTGTTTCGCGCTGACGAAGGCCGGTTACGAGACCATCATGGTCAATTGCAACCCGGAGACGGTCTCGACCGACTACGACACCTCCGACCGGCTTTATTTCGAGCCCCTCACCGAAGAAGACGTCATCGAGATCATTCGCGTTGAGCAGTCTTCCGGCACGCTCAAGGGCGTCATCGTTCAGTTCGGTGGCCAGACCCCCCTGAAGCTCGCGTCTGCCCTCGAGCGCGCCAATATCCCGATCCTCGGCACCGCGCCCGATGCCATCGATCTCGCGGAGGACCGCGACAGATTCAAGGCTCTGATTGATCGACTGGAACTCAAGCAGCCAAATAGCGGGATCGCCCGCTCCCTGCGCGAAGCGCGTGCGGTAGCCGAAGCTATTGGTTTTCCCGTTGTGATCCGTCCCTCTTATGTGCTCGGGGGGCGTGCCATGGAGATCGTCCACGACACGGGCGAGATCGACCGTTATGTCGCCCGCCTCTCGGCCGTTCTCGACGGGCCGAGCGAACTCGTGGTGTCCGAGCGTCGCCCGTTGTTGATCGATAGCTATCTGACACAGGCGATCGAGGTTGACGTCGACTGCTTGTGTGACGGGCGCGAGACATTCGTGGTCGGCATCATGGAGCACATCGAGGAAGCGGGCATCCACTCGGGCGATTCGGCGTGTGCGCTGCCGCCCCACTCGCTGGCGCCCGAGCTCATCGAAGAGCTGGAGCGTCAGGCAGGTGCCCTGGCCCTCGCCCTCGGCGTCGTTGGCCTGATGAATGTGCAATTCGCGATCAAGGACGGCGAGGTTTTCGTGCTCGAGGTGAACCCGCGCGCGAGCCGCACGGTGCCGTTTGTCGCGAAAGTGATAGGCCTGCCCGTGGCTGGCATCGCGTCCGAGATCATGGCCGGCAAACCGTTGTCGGCCTTCGGCCTGAAGAAGCGCACACTTGATCATATTGCGGTCAAGGAAGCCGTGTTTCCTTTTGCGCGCTTTCCCGGTGTCGATCCGGTGCTCGGACCCGAGATGCGGTCGACGGGCGAAGTCATGGGCATCGATCGGGATTTCGCGGTCGCATTCGCGAAAAGCCAGATCGGAGCTGGGCAGAAGCTGCCGAAATCAGGCGCTGTGTTCATTTCTGTCCGCGACGAGGACAAGCCAGGTATTCTCGTGCCGGCACAGAACCTGATTGGGCTCGGATTTACGCTCGTCGCGACGCGAGGCACGGCGAGATTCCTCGGTGAGCACGGGGTGGCCTGCACGGTCATCAACAAGGTTCTCGAAGGGCGTCCCCACATCGTCGACGCTATGAAGAATGGTGAAATCGCCATGGTTTTCAACACAACCGATGGGGCGAAGGCGCTTGCCGACTCAAAGGACATTCGCAGGACAGCCTTGCTCAACCATATTCCCTATTATACGACTCTCGCTGGTGCTGTTGCGGTAACGCGGGCCATTGCCGCCATGAGGAGCGATGTTCTGCGGGTTTCTCCGTTGCAGGCTTATGCCGCCGGGGTGGGCTGACCGTTCGGTTTTCGCGCCGACCGTCGGCATGATTTCCACACCACATCGCCGAGAGAAGTCCCACGACACCCTGAGAAGGTCCCCCTGCTCAGGCCATTATAGCTTGGTGGTCCAGTGATCACCGGCAGTTCAGGAGATTGTTCATATGGCCACGGAACGCGTGCCGATGACCCGTGAAGGCTATGACGCTCTGGTGCTGGAATTACAGCGCCTTAAGGCTGAGGAGCGTCCCCGGATCATCAACGCGATCGCCGAGGCGAGAGCCCATGGCGACCTTTCGGAGAATGCCGAATATCACGCTGCAAAAGAGGCCCAGGGTCTCAATGAGGCACGCGTTGCCGATCTCGAGGACAAGCTGTCGCGCGCCGAGGTGATCGAACCAGCCTTGATGTCCGGCACGACGGTGAAGTTCGGCGCGACGGTGTCGCTCGTCGATGAAGATACGGACGACGAAGTGACCTACAAGATCGTCGGCGATCTCGAGGCGTCGGTACGTGATGGAAAGATCTCGATCTCATCGCCAATCGCGCGCGCGCTGGTCGGGAAATCGGTCGGTGCCTCGGTCGAAGTGAATACGCCGAAGGGGCCAAAAAGCTTCGAGATCCTGAACATCGCCTGGAAATAGGTCCGCATTCGGCCCGAAACGGATGGCGAGATGGTTGGACGGCTGACATTGGCGGCCCCGCCGCCGTGCGCGGGAAGCAGAGGACTGGGCTTGGCCGCAGCGCTGACGCTTGCCGAAACGGTCAGCCGTCCAACGCATGTCGCAGCACGCGGTACCGCCTATGCTGCTGGATCGCTCCGACGCGAGTGGCGGGGCACCAGGCCGCATCATACCCCGTGCGCAACGCTCCGGATGGGTTCCGGCTGAAGCTCTCCCGATGCATGCGTAAGCTGGCTGTTCAGGCACACAGCTGGGCGCGAACATTCCGCCGGCCAGGCCGGTGCAGGATGGATTTGCAGGATGGATTTGGAGGCCACGCCCGGAATCGAACCGGGGTATACGGATTTGCAGTCCGCTGCGTCACCACTCCGCCACGTGGCCTCAGATCCCGCTCTGACAAACCGACACAGTCGGCACCGGCCTCTTCCGACACCGGCCTCTTCCGAAATCGGCCCCATCCACCCCGGCCCAGTGGGCCGCTGTCGAACCGCGGCCCAATCACAGGCGAAGCCCGGGGCTCGGGCGCGATGCGATAGTGGTGCTATCGACCAATGGGCCGCCCGATTGCGGTTGCGTCCGCGAGAGCCGCGCATGTATCACACGCCGCGTCAGGAGTGCAAACGACTTCGTCGGACGCGCGGAATTGGCCCTACCGGTGCCGAAATGGCGGTGCGGGCGGTTCAGACATGCGCGCCAGACGGCAGGTGGAAAGCTAGATCGGGACCTCGATGACCAGCGACTACGCGATCCAGCGCCTCAATATGGTCGAAAGCCAAGTGCGTCCGAGCGACATCGTTGATCGCCGGATCACGCGCGCCATGCAGGCCCTTGCACGTGAACGCTTCGTGCCAAAGGTTTCGGCGAGCATATGCTACACCGATCGCGACATTCTGCTCGGCAAGGCCGAAGGCGATGACAGCGAACAGCGCTTCATGCTCGCGCCGCGCGTGCAGGCGAAGATGATCCAGGCCCTGTTGCTCGGCGACGGTGGTCGCGCGCTCGATGTCGCGTGCGGCACGGGCTACACGACGGCCGTACTGGCACGAATGACGGAAACAGTGATTGGTCTCGAGGTGATCCCGGATCTCGCCGCAGAGGCGTCACGCGTGCTGGCTGAGGTCGATGCCAATAACGCAAAGGTCGTCCAGGGCGATCTTGCGGAAGGCGTCGCAGGCGATGGGCCCTACGACGGCATTCTGATAAACGGCGCCATCGACCACAGTCCCGAGGTGTTGCTCGATCAACTGAAGGACGGCGGCCGGCTCGTCGCCGTCTTGCGCGAGCGCCAGATCGGCCGCGTGACGGTCTGGCAGCGCAATGGTGGCGTGTTCTCGGCCCGCGCGTTGTTCGATGCCACGGCACCCGTGCTGAACGCGTTCCGAATTCGGGAAGCATTCGTGTTTTGATGCGGCGCCACTGGCGAAGCCGCACATCGCCCGCAGCACGCCACGCTGTCCCGGAAGGCCAGGTGCCCACTGCCAAGGACGTTCATCGGCATGGTTCCGCGGATCGCAACTGCATCATTCGCTGTTGGATCGAACGGGGGACGTCTTGTAGTCTCTGACGAAGCGGCCGCGCGCTCCGCGGCGCCGTGCGGGGTCGAACGCATCGGGCAAGCGTCGCGTGCGGTGCCGACGACATCACATCGAGCGTTCGCCGCTGCGACGCACCACCGCCGGACCAAGACAGACCGTCGGCGGCCAATGAAAACAACAGCGCGTCCCACAGACGTGTAACGCCCCGGAGGAACGACATGTTCAAGGGTTCGAACCCAGCACTGGTCACGCCGTTCCGCGACGGGCGTGTTGACGAGGATGCGTTTGCGCGGCTCGTTGACTGGCAAATCCGCGAGGGCAGTCACGGGCTCGTGCGCGTCGGCACAACGGGCGAAAGCCCAACGCTGTCGCACGACGAGCACAAGCGGGTCGTCGAACTCTGCATAGAGGTTGCAGCGCGGCGCGTGCCCGTGATCGCAGGAGCGGGGTCGAACTCGACCACGGAAGCGATCGACTTTGCGCGCCATGCAGAGAGTGCTGGTGCCGACGCCGTTCTGATTGTCATGCCATACTACAACAAGCCGACCCAGGAGGGGCTCTACCGGCATATCGAGGCGATCGATGCGGCGATCTCGATCCCGATCATTCTCTACAACGTGCCCAGCCGGACGGTTGCTGACATGAGTCCTGAGACCATGGCGCGCTGTGCGAAGCTGAAAAACGTCGTCGGCGTGAAAGACGCGACCGCCAATCCGGCGCGCGCGTCTGCCCAGCGTCAGCTCTGCGGGCCAGACTTCGTTATGCTTGCGGGCGAGGACGCGACGGCGTTGGCGTTCAATGCGCACGGTGGGCGGGGCTGCATTTCCGTGACGGCGAACGTCGCGCCACGCCTGTGCTCTGCGTTTCAGGAAGCGACCTTGCGCGGCGACTTCGCCACGGCGTTGGAGCTTCAGGATCGCCTTTATCCGCTTCACGAGGCTCTGTTCGTCGAGACCAACCCGGGCCCTGTCAAGTATGCGGTCTCTCGCCTTGGCTTCGGTTCGGCCGACACACGCTTGCCACTCGCGCCCATCACCGAGGCGACGCGAAGGGCTGTGGATGCAGCCATGGCGCACGCTGGGCTTGCGGTTTGAGGTTCACGTGCTTACCTCGGCGGTCCGATATCGTGAGCCGGGTGGTTCGAGATGGCCGAGGCCAAGACAGCAAAGCGCAAGACCGTCGCCGAGAACCGGCGCGCGCGCTACGAGTATGCCGTTGAGGAGGTCTTCGAGGCAGGCTTGGTTCTGAGCGGGACGGAGGTGAAGTCCCTGCGCGCGGGCCAAGCCAACATCGCAGAGAGCTACGCCGCGATCGAGAAGGGTGAGCCTGTCCTGATCAACGCGTATATTCCAGAGTACAAGCTCGCCGGCACCTTCTTCAATCACGAGGCGCGTCGGCCACGGCGATTGCTCCTCAACAAGCGCGAAATCGCCAAGCTCGCAATTGCGAGCGACCGGCAGGGAATGACGATCGTCCCCCTCGAGCTGTTCTTCAACGAGCGCGGGATTGCGAAGCTCAAGCTCGCGCTGGCGCAGGGCAAAAAACTCCACGACAAGCGCGAGACCGAGCGCAAGCGCGATTGGCAGCGCGAGAAAGCGCGTCTGCTGCGCGATCGCGGGTGAGGTGCCGTAATCGAACCGGTTTACAAGCGCGTGTCGTCATAAGCCGTGCGGCGTCTCAAAGCGTCGGTGCCAGTTGAACAGGAGGTCCCATCAATGCCCTCTCGTACGGCCGAACAGAAGTCCCTGCACCCTCCGCAGCACGCGCCGTCGGACGAACAACGGAAAGCGGGTACGAGCGAAAACCCCGACCTTCTCCGGGTTGACTGGTCCAAGATCCCGGCCCCGGAAGACGACGGGGCCGCCGCCCATCTTCCAGGGCTCAAGCTTGCGAGTATTGCGCTTCCTGCGACGGACGCCAGCACGGTTGACTTGGCCCGTCTGCCGGGGCGCACAATTGTTTTCGCCTATCCACGAACGGGTGTTCCCGGTCAGCCGAGCGTCGTTGCGGACTGGGACATGATCCCGGGCGCGCGGGGGTGTACGCCGCAAGCGTGTAGCTTTCGAGATCTCTTTCAAGACCTTAAGAGCGCAGGAGCCACGCACGTTTACGGCCTATCGACGCAGCACGTTGCATACCAGACCGAGGCAGCAACGCGGCTCCACCTCCCGTTTCCGTTGCTGAGTGATGCAGACCTGGCGTTCATGAAGGCAGCCCGCCTGCCGGCGATGAATGTCGGTGGTCAGGTACTGTTGAAACGCTTGTCGATGATCATCGACGATGGCGTCATTTCAGCTGTCGACTATCCGGTGTTCCCACCGGATCAGAACGCAGCACGTGTGCTCGCGTGGCTGCTTGCAAGGCCGCTCTGATATCCTGAATTCCGGTTATGTCCTGAGCGACGCGCGCACGGTGGAAAAGACCGCGTCGAACATGGGTTCGGTCAGGCGCCCCGTGTTGGTGTTGTAGCGGGAGCAATGGAAGCTGTCGAACAGCACCAGCGGTCTGCCGGCATGGCTGATCTCGTGCCGGGCCCCGTGTGCAAATCGAACGTCACTCTGCCGGTGGCCCGTCGCAACGACCACGGACTGGTGCGCGATCCGGCCGAGTGCGACGATGATCTCAAGCTTTGGCAGGCTCGAAACACGGGCCTTCAGAAATCTTCGGCAGGTCGCAATTTCCTTCGCAGTCGGCTTGTTGCCGGGCGGCACGCAGCGCACGGCATTGGTGATCATGCAATCGACGAGGTCGAGCCCATCGTTGGGAGCTGCACGGTAAGTGCCGCGGGTGAAGTCATGCCGGGCGAGCGTCCGATAAAGGAGATCTCCCGCGAAATCGCCCGTGAATGGTCGCCCCGTGCGGTTTGCTCCGCCGAGGCCCGGGGCGAGGCCAACAATCAGAACGCGTGCGTCGGGGTCTCCAAACGACGAGACCGGCGCGTTGTGCCACGTCGGCTGGGTCAGCCTGCTGCTGGAGAGGAATGCGACGAGCCGCGGGCAAAGGTCACAGGTGCTCGGTGGTTCGGCTGACATGGGAAGGCTCGCACGTGTTCCGAACGCCAATCACGCATGTCGGCGGTGTCTCGGTCGAACGCCATCCTCCCGCCTTGCGAACAAGGGCGCAAGCCTCTGCTCGGAGCCTGGAAAGCCCGGCCGCTGACGTCCAGTTGTGCCGTCTCCGACACTTGGTTTCCTTGGCAGCACCCGATGGAACAAGTTTCGAAGTCACAGGGACCACGAGCAACGTCATGAGTCTCGTGTGGTTTTGTCACTAGCGCTTGGCAGGCGCGACTGCAGAAGGTGGGGACCAAGCGCTAGTGACACAACACTAAGTCCCGCCGATCGGAAGTCTCTGCACCATCCGCACCGCCCGATTTCCAGGCTTCTCTGATCGGATGACAGCGCTCCGGCGGCCGGGACAGTAGTCTTCACCGGCCTTGACCCTGTTCCCGAACCCGCGTTCCGCCCTGCGAACGAGGACGGCACGAAATGGGCCGGATCAGGCCCCGCTCAATCAACATAATCGTCGTCGATCTCGAACGAAGCAGGTTGATCGAGCGGCCGCTCGGACCGCGGCGGAACGGCTCTGCGCGTGGGACGTGCCTCGTCCCTCGGTGCGCGCTGCTGACGCACCATCGGCGCGCCTTCACGGCAAATATGCTCGGCAAGATCGCGCAGATCGATGAACTGGTCAGCCTGCCGTCGCAACTCGTCTGCGACCATCGGCGGTTGAGTTTGCAACGTGGACACAATACTTACGCGCTTGCCAGCGTCCTGCAGGGCTGCGACGAGCGCTCGGAAATCGCCATCGCCGGTGAAGAGCACGACGTGGTCAAGGCTCGAACTGAGGCGGAGGGCATCCACGGTCAGTTCAATGTCCATATTGCCCTTGATTTTCCGCCGTCCCATCGAGTCCGTATACTCTTTGGTTGGTTTAGTCACCATCGTGTAGCCGTTGTAATCCAGCCAATCGATAAGCGGCCGGATCGAAGAATATTCCTGCTCCTCGGCGATGGCCGTATAATAAAGGGCACGGACGAGATGACTGCGGTCACGCCAAAAGCTCAGTAGCCGCTTGTAATCGATATCGAATGCAAGCGCTTTCGTTGCGGCGTACAAGTTGGCGCCATCAATAAATATTCCAACGCGTTCACCACTATAGAAATGCATTAGGTCAACCCCGCAAGAGCTCAGCTTGTTGTTGTCGTTGTACTTGCGCCCGCTCAGTATAAGCGAGCCGGTGATCCCACAGACTTAGCCGGATCCGCTATGCTATTGGCAGAGACTGTCCCAGGTACAAGAAAAACTTCCCCAACCTGCGCTAAAGTGAACGGCCGTTCAAGAGACCACCGCACACTTTTCTGAAGATAACACTTTTGCCAAGTTGCATGAAATCAACCCGAGTGGAAATTGGCTGCATCATGATTGTCTTTATCGCTCTCGGCGCTGATGTCGAAGGAACCTGGGGGTCTCCCACGGCCAGCCTCCCTAACGCGATGGCTCGATTACGCATCCATGCTTCAGGGCCGATCCGCCAGTCGCATGTCTATGCAACGCCTGCGATAGGCGGAAACCAGCGCCGCACGTATGCAAACGCGGTTATGTGTATGCAAACGGACATTTCACCGCGGGCATTGCTCAAGCTTCTAAAGTCGCTTGAGCGCGAGGCCGGGCGCCGACCTGCAGGCAGATGGGCGTCACGGCCCCTCGACCTCGATATTGTTAGCTATGGTACGCTTATCAACGGGTGGCCGCCGCGTCCGCGTCAGTGGCAGCGGTTATCGATCCCGCATGCGCGAGCGCACGAGCGCGCATTCGTTCTTATACCGCTGGCTGAAATCGCGCCTGAGTGGCGCCACCCCGTGCTCGGCGTGACAGCAGAACATTTGCTCAAGCGGGCCGGGAAGCGCGTCGCTTCGCAGCGTCGGCGGATTCGCCTGCACCAAGACGTCACCGCGACACTGACAGACCCTCGTACACGCTTTCCGTCTCCGACACTTGGTTCCCTTTGCAGCACCCGATTGACCAAGTGTCAGTGACACAAGGAACACGAGCAATATCATGTTTCTCTTGTTGTTTTTGTCACTGACGCTGGGCAGGCGAGACTGCAGAGGGTGGGGACCAAGCGTTGGTGACGCAATACGAGTGGCCTTCATGTCGCGCCTCAATTAACCCGTTCCTGGAGCGGGTTCGGCGTCTCTTAAGGCGCGACATCAGGGCCGCGCGCCCGTTCACAGCGCTCCGACCTCAGGCACGTGCCTTCACAGGACTGCCGCGACCGCTGTCTCCGTTGCGTCGCTGCTGCCACAGCAGTATGGGTCGACGCGGTCCTGGCGCTGATGTCGCCAGCAACGACTTTTTTCACGATCACCGATCAGAGCACCCATGGCCCAAAACGTCCCAACACCGCGCCCCGGCATCCTCGATATCGCCGCTTATGTGCCAGGCAGTTCGCAGGGAACGGGCACGGGCAAGGCGATCAAGCTGTCGTCCAATGAGACGCCGCTCGGTCCCTCGGCCGCGGCCATCGAAGCATTCATGGCCTGCGGAAATCGGCTCGCGCTCTATCCCGATGGGGCTGCGACGGCATTGCGCCAGGCAATCGCATCGGCTTACGGGCTCGCGGCCGAGCGCATCGTCTGTGGTGCAGGATCGGATGAAGTGCTGAGCCTGCTCGCCAGCGCCTATCTCGGCCCCGGGGACGAGGCCATCTATACGGAACACGGTTTCCTGGTCTACCGCATCGCCATCCTCGCAAACGGGGCAACGCCGGTCATTGCCCCGGAACACAACCTGACCGCAGACGTCGACACGATCCTGGCCCAGGTGACGCCGCGCACCCGCATGGTGTTTCTTGCAAACCCCAACAACCCGACGGGCACCTACATCCCGCTCGCCGAAGTCCGGCGCCTGCGAGCCGGATTGCCTGCGGCCTGCCTCCTCGTGATCGACGCAGCGTACGCGGAGTATGTGCGCCGGAACGACTATGAATCGGGCATCGAACTCGTCGCCACCACGGAAAATACGGTGATGACGCGCACATTCTCGAAGATCCACGGGCTCGCAGCGCTGCGCCTTGGCTGGGCCTATTGCCCTCCAGCGGTGGCCGATGTGCTTAACCGGATCCGTGGGCCCTTTAATGTCTCAGAGCCGGCCATAGCTGCCGGCGCGGTTGCGATCGGCGACAAGGTCCACCAGGACCGGGCCATCGCCCACAATGAGACGTGGCTGCCCTGGCTCAGTGCAGCGTTGTCCGAACTCGGGCTCGAGGTGACGCCAAGCGTCGCCAACTTCGTTCTCGCGCATTTCCCCGACCAGGAGGGCAAGCGCGCGCCCGATGCGGATGCGTTCCTGAGGTCCCGCAACATTGTCGTGCGCCGGATGGAGGCCTATGGCCTTGCCAATGCACTGCGCATCACGGTCGGCACCGAGGCGGAATGCCGGGCGGTCGCCTCGGCGCTCGGGGCGTTCCTGAGCGGCCGCGCGAACTGATGGGTCGGCACTTTGACACGCTGGCGCTGATCGGCCTCGGGCTGATTGGATCGTCGATCAGCCATGCGGCGCGTCGCAGCGGTCTCGTCGGTCGGATCGTCGGCACGGCGCGGAGTGCGGCGACGCGCGAGACGGCAGTCCGCCTCGGCATCGTGGACGCGGTGTTCGAAACGGGGGCTGAGGCTGTTGCCGGCGCCGATCTCGTTATCCTTTGCGTGCCCGTCGGGGCTTGCGCGCCGATCGCGGCCGAGATTGCCCCGCGTCTGGCTGCGGGTGCGATTGTCACCGACGTCGGTTCGGTCAAGGCCTCCGTGGTCGCAGACATGGCGCCGTATCTTCCACAGACGGTCCATTTCGTTCCGGCGCACCCGATTGCAGGCGCCGAAACGTCGGGCCCTGAGGCGGGGTTTGCGGAACTGTTCGATAATCGGTGGTGCATTCTGACGCCGCCGCCCGGCACTGATGCCGACGCGGTCCAGAGGCTTGCAGCGTTCTGGCGCGCACTTGGGTCGAATGTCGAGGTGATGGAGCCGGCCCATCACGACCTGGTTCTCGCGGTAACAAGCCATTTGCCGCACTTGATCGCCTTCAACATGGTCAACACCGCCCAGGATCTCGCCAACGTCACCGACAGTGATGTGATCAAGTACTCAGCCGGCGGCTTCAGAGACTTCACCCGAATCGCAGCCTCCGACCCGACGATGTGGCGTGACGTCTTTCTCGCAAACCGCGAGGCGACGCTCGAGATGCTCGGCCGCTTCACAGAGGAACTGACGGAACTGCAGCGCGCGATCCGGCGTGGTGATGGCGCACTGCTGCATGAGAGGTTTGCTGCCGCTCGCGCAATCCGCCGCGGCATCATTGATGCCGGTCAGGATGTTGCCGTACCCGATTTCGGGCGCCGTGGGACGGCTGCCGGTCCGACCCGTCCCGCGGTTGTGCCGGATGGCGATGCGAAAGGCACCAGCTGACACCCGCTTTCCGGTATTCGCCCGTCAGTGGTGTCAGGCGTCGGAACGAACGACGGAAAGCAAAGGGGATGAGTAACAAGCTGGATCTCGTAACGCTTTTCGATCAGACGTCCTTGGCAGGCCCGTGCTGCGGATGGTTCAGGGACGTCTGATCGGCGGTACGCGTATCGCACCATGCGCAGCAGGTGGGTTCAGTGACTTCGGATCGTTAAGCGGCAACGAGCGACCATGACCAGCGGCGATCTATGGGTGTTCGGTTACGGCTCGCTGATGTGGCGGCCGGGCTTTCACCATGTCGAGGCCGTGCCCGCCGTGCTTGTCGGCTACCGCCGAGCCTTTTGTGTTTATTCGACGCACCATCGCGGCACGCCATCGCGGCCGGGTCTCGTTCTCGGGCTCGACGTCGGCGGCACCTGCCACGGGCTCGCATTCCGCGTACCGGCCGTGGCGCGGCGTGATGCGCTTGAATATCTGCGGGCGCGCGAACTCATCAATGGCGTCTATCGCGAGGAATTCGTCTCTGTCGAACTTCACCGCGCCGATACGTCGCACGCACATCGTGGCAGCGTTCTGGCGCTCGCCTACGTCGTCGAGCGGGCCCATCCAAGCTACGCGGGTCATCTGCCGCCCTCTGAACAAGTGCGCATCATTCGAGCAGCCCATGGAACGTCAGGGGCGAATATCGACTACCTCGTCCATACGGCGCATCGTGCCCGTTGTCTCGGGATCCGCGCACCTGACCTCGAGCGTCTCATCGTTCTCGCTCACCCCTATTTCGTTCGGGCGAGCCGATGTGCGCCTCGTGAAAGCCCTGAGGGCGCGGGCCTGGTCGCGTGCCTGAGATGCCGGTCGACCGGCCCGAGGCAGCCACGCCTCGCTGAGCGGCGCAGGTTTCGTTTTCGCATGAAACGTAGCGCGCAAGTGATGTAAGCGGGGTCACCCGCTTGAAGCAACAGAAGCCCGTTCCGACGCAGTCTGCCGTCCGACACCGCCGCCTCCGCCAGCGTGCTCGCTGGACGCATCACTCATCGTCACCGAAATCATCGGCTTTCGCATGGGGCTCCTGCACCGCCTGAACCTCAGGCTGCGCGCGCTGCTGGAGGAAAAGCTTGAAGTGATCGAGCGTTGCGTCTGAGACGTGATGTTCGATGCCTTCAGAATCCTGATCGGCGATGTCGGCTGGAACGCCGAGCGCAATCAGAAAATCACGCACGATGTCGTGACGCTCGCGGGAGGCGTCGGCGAGTTCGCGGCCTGCGTCAGTGAGAAAAATCGACCGATAGGGCTTGGATGTCACGAGGCCGTCGCGCTGGAGGCGCTGGATCGTGTTGTTCACCGTCGCTTTGCTGACCCCGAGACATTCCGCGAGGTCAACCAATCTCGCCTCACCCGTCTCAGCAATCAGATGGGCGATCAGTTCGACATAGTCCTCGGCGAGCTCGGTCTGGTGGGCTTCGCGCACACGCTGGAAGCGAATGGCATGGCGCTGGGCGAGATCGGCTCCATGCCGGCCATCATTCAACGTCCCGTCGGGGTTTGACGCCCCGTCGGGCGCCATTGAGCGATCGGAATCGCCTACCTCGTTGGCATCGTTGTCCTCGTCACCGCCCATTGCCACTCCGCAGCTTCGCCCAGCCTGCAAGCCAGCACGTCGGGAGTGCATCGGCGATTGACAACAAGTTAGTCCATGCTAACTTTATGACTGAGTGCTAATCAAAGGCGTGCAAAGTGATCTTGTTCGGGGGTGCGATCGTTCTCGTGCATGTGCCGGGCGTCTCATCGGGGGCGCTCGGCGCGCCGTTACGAGCCGGATCGGCCGCTTCAGAAGTTCGGCACGTCCGGCGGTCGCAAGGTGTCGGGAACATGAGGGCGGATGGGGTGCATGCTTGCCAATGACATGGGGACTTCGATACCCGCACGCGGCGGAACGACCATGGGTCGGCTTAGCGCATTGAAGCTTTGCGCAGGTCTGCGCGTTGCGAGCCGCAAAGCACTTGCCGCGGGCGGAAGATCACTCGCCGTTTTGTCGGTGCTCCTGTCACTCATCGTCGTCGCGCCACGACCGGCAGCGGCCCAAGACCCGATCAAGGTCGTTGCGACGACGGCCATGATCGCAGATGCGGCGCGTGCCGTTGGTGGCATGGCCGTTGAGGTCGTCTCACTGATGGGACCCGGGATCGACCCGCACAGTTATCGCCAGACACGCAGCGACATCGTCAAGCTCACTCAGGCCGACATGGTGCTTTGGAACGGCTTCTATCTCGAAGCGCAACTCCAAGATCTTTTGACATCGCTTGCCGCCCGCAAGCCTGGATCGGTGGTTGCGGTCGCAGAGTTCGTGCCGGCTGAGCGTCGCCTGCCGGACGACGAGTTTCCGAACCGGTATGACCCTCACGTCTGGATGGATCCAGACCTGTGGTCGCTCGTGGTCTCAGGCATCGAAAGGGTTTTGCAGCGCGTTCGGCCCGAAGCCGCCGATCAGTTCGCGGCGAATGCTGGAGCATACCGCGCGGAGCTTGCCGCCCTTCAGCAGTACGCGGCCGAGGTGCTCGGAACCGTGCCGCTCGAGCGCCGCCTTCTGGTCACGGCGCATGATGCCTTCGGATATTTCGGCCGCGCCTATGGTTTCGAGGTCGTCGGTATTCAGGGGCTCTCGACCGAAAGCGAGGCTGGCGTCGCGCGAATCCGCGAGTTGGTTGACCTCATCGTCGAGCGGAGGATCGCGGCCGTGTTCGTCGAAGCCTCGGTGTCGGACCGCAATATGCGGGCTGTGATCGAAGGCGCTGCCGCGCGCGGCCATAATGTGCGGATTGGGGCTGAGCTATTCTCGGATTCCATGGGGGAGCCCGGCACCTATGAGGGGTCCTATGTCGGCATGATCGACCACAACGTCAGCGTGATCGCGGCGGCGCTCGGTGGCAGGCCGCCACTGGCCGGCCGCCTTGGCAGGCTCGCTCCAACCATGATTGCACAGTAAGATGCTTCATCCTGAACGCAGCGCAGCGCGCCTTGATGGTCTTAATGCACAGGTGCTTGACGGGCCAGACCTTGGGCCCGGTACCGCTGCGCAAACCACCATGACGGCGGTTGCGGGCTCAGCCGCTACGTTGGCATCTGTGCCCGCTCTCGATGTTTCGGACCTGAGTGTGGTCTACGCTGGCAAGCCTGCACTGATTGGCGTGAGTGTCTCGATTGCCGCTGGTCGCATGACGGCGATCGTCGGACCCAATGGCGCCGGGAAATCGACACTGCTGAAATCCATCCTCGACCTCGTGCCCATTGCAACGGGGCGCGTGCGCGTTTTCGGAGCGGCTGCGCGCGACATGCACTCCCGGATCGCCTACGTCCCTCAAAGGGTGAGCGTCGATTGGGAGTTCCCAACCCGCGTGCGTGACGTGGTTGCTATGGGTCTCTACCGTGAGCTGGGTTTGCTCGGACGGCTGACGCCAACCCATCGGGCGCGGATCGCAGACTGCCTCGCCCGCGTGGGGATGGCCGAATTTGCTGATCGCCAGATCGGGCAGCTTTCCGGTGGTCAGCAGCAACGCGTCTTCCTCGCGCGCGCGCTGGCGCAAGGTGCCGATCTGTTTCTGCTCGATGAGCCATTCGCCGGCGTCGACGCTGCGACCGAAGCTTCGATCCTCGATGTTCTGCGGGGGCTGCAACGCGACGGCCGCACTGTCGTCTGTGTTCACCACGACCTCGGGACTGTCGCCACGTATTTCGATGACGCGGTGCTTCTCAATCGAACGATTGTTGCAAGCGGTCCAGTGCGGGACGTCATGACACGCGAACATCTGCAAGCAGCTTATCGTGGCCTGTTGGTCGAAACTCACTCGCACGACATCATGCGAACTGGGGCCGGTGGCGCTTTGGTTCTCGCTCCATCGCCGGCCCGCCAGTCGACGTGTGCCTGCTGAGAGTCTTGTGCAGATGGATCGCGTGATTGACGCGCTACTGTTCCAGGCTGGTTACAATGCTGCTGTTGTGGCGATCGGCGCCACGTTGCTCGGTGTCGGCGCCGGCGCCATCGGGTCGTTTCTCTTTCTCAGGCGGCGCGCTCTGGTGGCCGATGCTGTAGCACATGCTGCTCTGCCCGGCCTTGCCACAGCGTTTCTCCTTGCCGTGACCCTGGGCCTTGATGGTCGCAATCTCGTGGTGCTCATGTTCGGCGCGCTCTGTGGCGGCGCGCTCGGGCTTGCCGTCATCGAGGGCATCACACGCGCGACCAGGCTCGGCGAGGACGTTGCAATCGGTGCTGTGATCTCGGTGTTCTTCGGATTCGGGATCGTCCTTTTGACCGTGATCCAGGCGCTGCCGTTCGGGCGACAGGCAGGTCTTGAGAATTTTTTGCTCGGCTCGACCGCTGGTCTTCTGACCTCGGATTTGCATTTGATCGCGGCTGCGAGCGCTGTCGTCGTCGCGGCAGCGCTCATCCTGCGCCAACCGCTGAAGATCGTCGCATTCGATCCCGCATTCGCCCGCGCGATCGGCATCGATGTCGTCTGGATTGATCGGGCCCTCCTGCTTCTTGTCATGGCGATCACGGTCATCGGTCTGAGGTTCGTCGGACTGGTCCTGATCGTTGCGTTGCTGATCATCCCGGCGGCTTCAGCGCGCTTCTGGTCGAATGATGCCGATCGCGTCGCGCTGATCTCCGCAGTCCTCGGCGGAGTCGCTGGCTATCTCGGGGTTGTGATCTCCCTGGTGAGCCCAAAGGTGCCGACGGGGCCGGTGATCGTGCTCCTTGCTGCTGCGATGTTCGCCGTCTCGCTGGTGCTTGGGACGGCGCGTGGTCTTGTCAGCAGACGTCGTCGTGGGCATCCGGACGGAGGACAGGCGGCGCCCTCGGTTGACGACGCGGCGCGATGGGCGCGTCGATGAGCGCGTCGCTCGAATTCGTTCAACTGAGCCTCACGCCGCTTTTGATTGGCTCGCTCGCCGCCATTGCGTGTGCTCTGCCAGGCAACTTTCTCGTGCTGCGTCGCGAGGCCCTGGTCAGTGATGCCATCAGCCACGTCGTCTTGCCGGGCATCGTGGCTGCGTTCCTTTTGACGGGCCGCGTCGAGACCGTGCCGATGCTGTTGGGAGCCGCCTTGGCCGCAGTAATCTCCGTGGCGCTGATCGAGGCCATCAAGCGCGTCGGCAACGTCGATCCCGGCGCTGCCATGGGGGTGGTGTTTACGACCATGTTCGCGGCAGGGGTGCTCCTGCTCGAGCTCAGCGACACGAGTGGCGTCCACCTCGATGTCGAGCATGCGCTTATGGGTAATCTCGAAAGCCTGATCTGGCTCGATGCGACCGGCTGGGGCTCGTTGCTTGATCCTAAGGCACTAGCGGGCCTGCCGCCGGAACTCGCGCGGCTGGCTGTCGTGACTGGCCTCGTTGCGGCGTTTGTCTGGCTCTTGTGGCGGCCGCTTGCGATCGCGACGTTTGATGAGCTGTTCGCTTCCAGCGTCGGGATACGGACGGGGCTCGTTTCCATCGGCCTCGTGATCGCTTCCGCGCTCGCGGCCGTGGCGGCCTTTGACGCGGTTGGTTCAATCCTCGTCATTGCAATGTTCATTTGCCCGCCGGCTGCAGCGCGCCTGATGACGGACGACCTCGGCCTGCAAGTCACCTGGAGCCTTGCGTTCGCGGTGTTTTCCGCTGTGACCGGGTACATGTTGGCCGGTTATGGGCCGGCGCTTTTCGGGTTCGCATCGGTCAGTGCGGCCGGAATGATTGCGACGATGTCCGGGATCGTGCTGCTGGGCGCCTGTCTCTTCGGCCCGCGGCGACGCCGCATTTCGGGGTAGTGGCGAAGGTGGCCCGTGACGAGCGGCTAAGGAGCGGCAAATGCCGGTCGAACGGGTCGTCGAACGGGTCAGCGCTGAACCGCTACTCTATCACCTTGAGCGTCGCCTCCTTCAGGCGGTACGCCGTTGGAATGTCGGCATCCCCATCAACGAGATAGAGTTTCGGCGTCGATGGCTCGGCGACGAGTGTTCCCGCGAGTTCGACCGATGTGTAGAGTTCCTTGACGATGAACCTCTCTTTGAGGGTCACCAGGACGATCTGGTTGGCTGGCGGCGGCGGCACGTGAATGCATGCGCCGACATAAGGAACGAGCATGAACTCGGTGTCGCCATCATCTGAGAAATTGAGCGGCAGCAGGTAGCCTTGCATCCGGATGCTCGCGCCATCGAGGTTCGAGCGGACCTTTGTCGCGCGCTCTTGGTAGGCGGCATCGAACGCAACGTAAGCGGCAACCAGTTCGTCGACATCGATCCCGGCATCGGCGAGTTGTTTGCCATAGCGCTGGGCTTCCTCAACGACTTCGGGACGCGCTTGCTTTTCTTCATCGGTGAGCTGACGCACCCACAGAACCGTCTCGAGCTCGATGCGCTGGTCGAACGTGAGTTGGCCGAGCGGATCGACCAGCGGCGGCAGGTCCGGCAACAGATCTGGCCACGAAATCAGCCGGGCCGAACTCGAGGCGGGCCAGGCACTGCAAACGGCAACGATCAGGGCAACCAGCACGGTCAATGCGAGCGTGCGGCCGGTTGGGGTTTGCCCGTTCATTCGGCAGGTAAGCATCATCGTCGATCCGTGTTGAGTTCGCCGCAGTCGAGCCGCGTCCGGTCGGCGAACAAGATGCCAACGTTCTTCTCGGTCACGGTCTCTTCCCGTGACAGCTGGGCGAGCAGCCCCCTCAAGCGACCGGATTGTGGCGTATCCGCGGCACGATAGACCCTGACGGCGCAACCCTCGATCGAGCCGACGAGGCGAGGTGCCGCGACGATTGCGATCTCTGTGAAGTAGGTGGGATCATAAAGCCGAAGATCGAGTGCACGGCCCGCGAGCGGCAGTGGCTCGGTAAGCGTCAATGTCATGACAAGACCGAGTTTGCCCCCCTGCAACTCGACCGCGACGCGGCTCGGCGGGAGCAGCGCGACCGGCATGCTGCCATCGACGAGTTCGGCGAAGAAGACGTACTCGGCAAACCCGTCGAGCACGTTTGCTTCGACGGCGCGCACGGCATCCGGCGTCAGGTCGGAGGGCTCCGCCTTGCGTGACTTGGCCCGTTCGTCGGTGATCTGCCTGCCGGTCACTTCCGCGATCGTGAACGTCGTATTCAGTTCATCGATGAGGTAGGCAACCCGGATGCCAACAAGACGGCGCTGGTCATCGATGAGAAAATGGGCGGTTGCATCGAAGAACATGTGTGGATGCGCGTGGGCTCGACACGTCAGCCCAACCACGATTGACACAACAGCAAGCAGTCGCCGGACCATGCGCGTGAGGCCAGGTGAAGCTTCGCGAACCATCACGGGCATCTGAGGCAATCTCGTCTTGCTCTTCTCGGGTTCTGTTTGCGCTGTGGCAACGGATCAAAACGCGTGCTTTGGCATCCTCGGGCGGCACCACACACCAAGATTGTGACGGTGCAGCGATAGCCGGATCGATCCGCCGCTCGTCACGAATCGCCGCAGGTCGTTTTGCACAATGCTGGATAGAACTTCAGTCTGGCCCTTGTCACGTTATAGTATTACGCTCTAAGAGACTTGGCGTGCCTTGCGCCTGGACAGCTGGCGGCAGCTCCGAGACTAACGCCGTCCGCACCAGTGCGCTCGGCGCCCCATGTCCCGTCGACGTCCGGTTGCGTCGGCGTGCCGAGAAGAAGACTTGGAGCTTTGGCCTTGTATCTGGATGTGCGGGTTCGCCTGCTGGTCGCGTTCGGGTTTGTCCTCGTGGTGTGGGCAGCTGTCGCGGGTGCGCTGCTGGTGTGACGTTCGCCAGTGGTGAATCGCGCCTGAATCGTCTGCGGCTGCTGCGGCATGTCGATTTTGGCGTGACGGGCCACTCGGACCCTCTGCTTTAGCAAGTCTGTTTGTCAGTCTTGTCAGCCGCCGAAACAAACGTCGGACAGCAAGGGGTCATCGCAAGTGTTGCGGTTGCATCACGGGGCGAGCACATGCCCGCCCGGCCGCCGTGATTGGATCGGGTAGGTCCGAGATCGGGTGGTCGAGACGACAGCGGCCGAATTGGTCGCCGCTTTGGTTCTTCTGACGCGTGACGTGCCCCGATCCGATCGGGCGCGTGTGGGAAAGCACTGAAATGCCATTCTGGAGCCGACACGTCGATGGTGGTAAACGATCGGTCGAACGCGGAGCGGAGCGCATCGCGCATCGCTCGGGCCCGTCCATCCGATTTGATAATCTGACGCTCGGATACGACGGTCATCCCGCAGTCCACCACCTTTCGGGCGTCATCCGGCCGGGGTCACTCACCGCACTCGTTGGACCGAACGGCAGCGGCAAATCGACACTGCTCAAGGCTTTGGTCGGTGAGGTGCGTCCGATCGAAGGCCGTATCGAGTTTGATTGCGCCACAAACTCCCGCTCGGCTGCAGGTCGGATCGCATACCTTCCGCAACAAGCCGTCATCGATCGCTCGTTCCCGATCACCGTTCAGGACCTCGTGTCCCTTGGGCTTTGGAATGTCATCGGGGCGTGGAACGCGCCTGATCGGCGCGACCGGGAGCGCGTTGCCCACGCGTTGTCAGCAGTCGGCCTCGAAGGCTTCGAGACGCGCTCGATCGACCGCCTCTCCGGCGGACAGCTACAACGGGCGCTGTTCGCCCGTGTTCTTGTGCAAGATGCTGAACTCATCCTGCTTGACGAGCCGTTCAACGCCATCGACGCGAGAACATCAGAAGATTTGTTGCGGCTGATTGAAAGCTGGCGGCAGGAGCATCGCACGGTGGTGGCGGTGCTCCACGATCTCGATCTTGCCCGGGAGCGGTTCCCTGAGGCGCTTCTGCTTGCACGCCGGCCCGTCGCGTGGGGTGCTGCACCTGACGTGTTGACGCCTGCCAATCTGCTCGTTGCGCGGCGGATGGCCGAGCATTGGGATGACTCGGCGCCGGTTTGCAGTGGTGATGATCGGGTCATGGTGGCGCCAACGGATGTTGTGATCGAGGGCGGCCTGCGTCGCACCACGCCAAAGGATGCGCCATCTCAAGGTCCGCGGCGCGCGGCGTGACCATGCTTTATGATCTCGTGCTGGCGCCGTTCGTCGAGTTTGGGTTCATGCGACGTGCCCTCGCCGGCTGTATCGCTCTGTCGTTCAGCGCTGCGCCGGTCGGCGTGTTCTTGATGTTGAGGCGCATGAGCCTCATCGGCGATGCCATGGCGCACGCCATCCTTCCAGGCGCTGCAATCGGCTACCTCATCTTTGGCCTATCGATCCTGCCGATGGCAGTTGGCGGCCTTGTGGCGGGTCTGGTCGTTGCTCTCGTGTCCGGGCTCGTGGCGCGCGCAACGATCCTCAGAGAGGATGCAACCCTTGCAGCCTTTTACCTCCTATCGCTCTCGCTCGGTGTGCTGATCGTCAGTCTCAAAGGCTCCAGCGTCGATCTCATGCACGTCTTGTTCGGCAGTGTGCTGGCTCTCAACGACGAGGCACTGATCGTGCTCGGTGTTGCGTCGACTGTGACGCTCCTGACCATCGCAGTAATTTTCCGGGCGTTGATTGCCGAATGCGTCGACCCTGCGTTCCTCCGCGTCGCAGGCGGGCCGAGCACGGCGACGCACTTGGCGTTCCTCACACTCGTCGTGCTCAATCTCGTTGCTGGCTTTCAGGCTCTCGGAACGTTGCTCGCCGTCGGGCTCATGATGCTTCCGGCAGCGGCTGGCCGCATGTGGGTCCGCGGGCTCGTTCCGATGCTCGGGCTCGCAATTGCGATTGCGCTCATGTCCTGCCTGGTGGGCCTGATCGTCTCTTACCACGCCGCCCTACCCTCAGGGCCGTCGATCACCCTCGCAGCCGGTGTCGTCTATCTCGCGTCTGTCCTTTTCGGGCGGGAGAGCGGCCTTGTCTGGGCGCTATTGCCGAAGCGACACCGGATCGCCTGACCATGTTGCTCGCGCGCTCCACCGGCGCTTGGCCTTCTGGGAGTTGATGCAGTGAACGAACACATTACGACCCGATTGTCGTGGCTCCGGGCGCGCCGGCTCACGCTGCTGGTGATGACGATGGTCTCGACGGGCCTGTTGGTCGCGCAGCTGGCTTCGCCTACGGCTGCTGCCGGTGACGCGCGCCGTCCTGTCCGCGCGGTTGCGACCTTTGCGATCCTTACTGATTTCGTTGCCAACGTTGGCGGAGACGCGGTCGAAGTCGTCTCGATCGTTGGCCCAGGCATGGACCCGCATGTCTATCAGCCGACGCCGTCCGACGGGCGCGTGATCGCTGGTGCTGACATCGTGTTCGAGAATGGAGCCGGCTACGAAGGTTGGCTCGAGCGGTTGATCAGTGCGTCGGGTTATGTGGGCCCGCGCGTGGTGGCGAGCCACGGGGTGAGGTTGCGCAAGAGCCGCGCGCACACGGCTCTGCATCAACGCGAGGCTGGCGCGTCCGGCAACACGGCGCTCTCCGGTGGCGGCCATCCGCACGACCATGGCATGTTCGACCCGCATGCATGGCTTAACCCGCTCAATGGGATCATTTACGTCGAGAACGTCCGGCTTGGCCTGTGCGAAGTTGCGCCACACGATTGCGCTCGGTTCACCGCAAACGCTGCAGACTACGTTGCACGCGTCCGCTCTCTCCACACGCAGTTGACCGGCTTGTTTGCCGCGAAACCCGGTGGGCACCGGATCGTCACGTCGCATGACGCGTTCGGGTATTTCGCCGACGTCTACGGCCTCGACATGCGGGCCGTGCAGCCGGCCTCGACCGAAAGCGAAGCCTCAGCGCGCGATGTTGCAGCGATTGTTCGACAAATCCGCGAGTTCGGCGCCTCGGCCTTGTTTTTCGAAAGCCTCACCGATCGACGCCTGATCGAGCAGATCGCGCGTGAAACCGGGTTGAAGCCAGGCGGGACGCTGTTCGTTGACGGTCTTTCGACGTCTGATGGGCCAGCGCCAACCTACCTCGACATGGTTCGCCATAACGGGATGACAATCATGGCCGCGTTGCGCGCACGAAGCTGACCACGCCGCCTTGAATTCGATCAGGTGTTACATCATAACATAAGAGGTCGCGCACACCGCGGTTCGGCACGCACCGTCAACTGACGGCAAGAGATCATAGGAAAGGGAAAGCCGATGACATCGAAATCGCTTCTCGTTGTGGCTGCTACGGCCATCGCGTTCGCAGCTCCTGCTGCAGCGCACAAAGGGCACGGCTCGGCGAAGAAGGACGCTTCCCAGGAGGCGACGCAGCTTAAGCCGCACGAGCATGGCAAGGGAAAGCTCAATATCGCCATCGCAGGCCAGACGCTGACGATGGAACTCGAAATCCCCGCCGCCGACATCGTCGGTTTTGAACATGCCCCGAAGAATAAGAAGCAGCGAACCGCGCTGGAGCAGGGCACGGCCAAGCTCAAGAAACCGCAGGAACTTTTTCTCATCAACGCAGATGCCGGCTGCGCGCTTACGAGCGCTGAAGTCGAGGCAGAGGGCGCGCTGGCCGGTAAGTCCGATGGGCACAGCCACGGCCACTCGCACGGCCATTCACACGGCAAGGCGAGCAGCGCAGACGAGGAGAGCCACTCAGAGTTCCACGCCACCTACGCATTCACTTGCGCAAACCCTGATCGGCTAACACAAATCGAGTTTGCATTTTTCTCGGCGTTCTCGGGATCTGAGGCTCTCGAAGTCGCACTCGTCGGAGACCGCGGTGTCAAGTCCTTCGAGGCAACGCCGAATGCGCGCGTTCTGTCGATTGGCGGAGCCAGCTGAGCTGCCTGACACCCGCGTCCGAAGACTCGGACAGATCCCTGCAAGGAGGGCGGTACAACGCTCTCTTTGCACGGGGATGTATGGGTGGGAAGAGGGCAGGTATGCCGTCGCCTTGGGGGCGTGATGACGCAAGCCGTGATTGCTGTCGAACAAGCGCGCTTCGTCTGGCCGGGGCGTCAGGATTTCCGTCTCGACATCGCTGACTTCGCGGTCTCGAAAGGCGAACGCGTTCTGCTGTTCGGGCCATCGGGGAGCGGCAAGTCCACGCTCCTCAGTCTGGTCTGCGGTATCCTGCGGCCGGCATCAGGACGGATCGCGATCCTCGGGACAGAACTCGGTCGGTTGAGCAGCGTCGCGCGGGATCGCTTTAGAGCCGAGCACATTGGCGTGATTTTCCAGCAGTTCAAT
>JBHJOC010000019.1:0-23443 GCA_050330095.1 Hyphomicrobiaceae bacterium | reverse complement strand
GTGTGCGGGGGGCGTTGAGAGCAGTGATACGTTGAGCATGAGCGCTCCGAGAACGAGAGGCAGGACGGCGCGACCGAGGTCAGACAGCCAGCGGGAACACGATCCGAGCATTGTGGGCGACACTCGTTGATTGGGTGGTCGCGGCTGAGCCCCGACAGACAGAACGATCGAAGGAACCGCCGAGAGCGTATCGGGACTTGGCGCGTGCCTGCAACCCTCGCTGCCAATTGCGTCCCAAAAACGAAGAAGACGGGCCTAAGCCCGTCCCCTCAAATCCCTGTGACTTGATAAACCCGGCTTATCCTGGCCGAGGCAGCCTTGCCGGCAGGAGTCAGTGCTGCGGCGGCAGGTATGAGATGCCATCGGGCTTCAGCTCTGCGGCCATACAGCCTTTGTAGCCACGGCCCCATCGGACCCAGACGATCTGGCCCGGACGCAATTCCGTGAACCCGAACCGGCGCAGCGTCTCCATGTGGACGAAGATGTCTTCCGTTCCCTCTCCACGAGTGAGGAAGCCAAAGCCGCGCACGCGATTGAACCACTTTACCATGGCCCGCTCCCAATCGCTCTCCGGATCGACGATCACATGCGTCCTCTGGGGGAGCTGGCTAGGGTGAACCGCCGTGCTCTCGTCGATGCTGAGGATCTGGAACGCTTGAAGTCCCTTTGGCCGCTCAAGCACCTGGCAATGCACCCGGGCGCCCTCGTGAGCGGTCTGATAGCCACCCGCGCGCAGCACGGTGACGTGGAGCAACACGTCGTCAAGTCCGTTGTCGGGTACGATGAACCCGTAGCCCTTGGAGGCATCGAACCATTTTATGGTGCCGGCGATCTCGAACACCTTCAGTCCGGCTGCATCAAGCAGACGGGCGTGCTCTTCACGCGTCAGCTGCCCGGTTATGCCCTCGAAAAGTTGCTCAACACCATCATTGGCGCCAACCCGCGATGCGCTCTTGCCCGAAGGATCATGATCTACCCCCATACTGGTACCCCGCCATTTTCGAACTTGGACTCGAGACCGGCTGCACTTGCCCGCCGGTTCCGTTCGCCAGCACCACCCGACCGCCCTCACAGTCGAGCCTGACGCGGCGATAGGGCTAAGCGACTCGGCGCCCCCTCGCATAGAGAACGAAATTGGTACGAAATGCCGTGCCCGGGAATATCGCTCAAGCCAATTCGAGCGCGCCGTCCTAACGTTCTGGAACAACGATATTTCTGGGCAAGGTCGCTCGTTGGTGTGGATGACGCCCAGGCCCACGCCAGTCACACAGCTGTCACAGGCTATCCCCAGGCACGCCACGATCCCACGAAGTCGCGATGCACACGTCAAAACTCGGCAACACTCAGAAATACTTACGTTTCTCGCATTTTTTCAAAGTGTGCATCTCAATCTTCGGACAATGGCCACACCATGTTATGATCAAGAGGTCCAACAGCGGGCGACGCATGCGATCGCCGGCTCGGCCCGCAGAGGTGGGAACATAGGCGTTTGTGCCCTTGCTGCGGCCACTTCGAGCGGTTAGCTCAGCCGCGGCCAACAATCACTCATTGAGAACGAAAAGGAACCGGGCATGCGTTACCTTCACACTATGGTGCGAATTAGCAACATCGACGACAGCCTCGACTTCTACTGCAACAAGCTCGGCATGGTTGAAGTCCGGCGCGTCGACAATCCTGCTGGTCGGTTCACACTGATTTTTCTCGCCGCACCCGAGGATAAGGCGAACGGGGTCGAGCACCGCGCACCGCTCGTCGAACTGACTTACAATTGGGATCCAGAGGCCTACTCCGGCGGGCGGAACTTCGGCCATCTCGCATTCGAGGTCGACGACATCTACGCGACGTGCCAGTCCCTCAAGGACGCAGGTGTCACGATCAACCGCCCTCCGCGCGACGGCCGGATGGCGTTCATTCGCTCCCCTGACAACATCTCGATCGAACTGCTGCAGAAGGGCGAATCGAAGCCAAAGCAAGAGCCATGGGCGTCGATGGAAAACACCGGCGTCTGGTAGACGCACGACGCTGGACGACCGCCCGCGACCGATGACGGATGGAGCCGAGCCATGTCGAAAAGCGACTTCGACCCAAGAGCTGCGGCCGCTGCGAAAGCGGCGGCACTCGCCATGGCGGCGTCCCGCCGTGCACAGCTGCGCAAGGAGCGCGGCCAGCAGGTTGACCATGACGATCACGACGATGACCTGCCCGATACGACATCAGGCCGCAGCCTTCTGCTGACAGTGGTTGTCGTCATCGGCGTGCTCGTTGCGATGCTCGCGCTGATCATCGCTTTTGCGCAATGACCGCAATGCGGGCGAAGCTTGAGCGGTCCTTCGATGGCGCCTGAGCAAGCCGCTCGGCATGGTCCGCGCGCCATCGTCATCGGGGCTGGCCCGGCAGGACTGAGCGCGGCCGAAACGCTTGCCCATGCTGGCTGTGTCGTAACGGTCTATGAGCGGATGGCGCGGCCGGCGCGCAAGTTCCTGCTCGCGGGACGTGGCGGTCTCAATCTCACCAACACCCGGCCGTTGGCGGACTTCCTGAAGAGCTACGAGGGCTCTGCAGCACCCCGCGTCAGGAACCTGGTTGATGCGTTCCCGCCAGAGGCCTTGCGCGCGTGGTGCCATGGGCTTGGCATCGACACATTCGTTGGCACAAGCGGGCGCGTGTTTCCGACGATGCTCAAAGCATCTCCGCTGTTGCGGGCCTGGCTTCGGCGGCTTGAAGACCGTGGCGTCACGCTTGCAACCGGACACCGTTGGCTCGGCTTCGAGAGTGGACTGCGCCCCACGTTCGAGACCTCGGCGGGGCTGCGATCCGCGGAGGCCGATGTCGTTGTCCTGGCACTCGGGGGCGCATCCTGGCCACGGCTCGGAGCCGATGGAGCGTGGCTCGACCACCTCCGGCACTCGGGTATCGACGTTGTCCCATTCGAGCCTTCGAATTGCGGCGTTCACGTGAACTGGACGCCTTATCTGCGCGCGAGGTTCGCCGGCTCAGTCTTGAAGCGCGTGATCGTCGGCTGCGGCGCGCGAACTGCACCGGGCGACCTTGTCGTGACCGAGACGGGGCTCGAGGGTGGGGCAATTTATGCGGTCGTCCCGGCCGTGCGTGATGCGCTAGGAGTGACCGAGCCCCGACAATCGGGCCACGCAGACATCGTCATCGATCTGAGGCCGGACCTGACCCTCGATCAGCTACGGATGCGGCTCGCCGAGCGCCATTCGGCGAAGCAGTCGACATCGACATGGCTGCGCAAGGCGGCAGGGCTCGCCCCGCCTGCCATCGCCCTCTTGAGAGAGCCTGCTGCGGGAGACGCGAATCCCGTCTCCACCACGCCAGCGACTTTGTCAATGCGGATCAAGGCACTGAGGCTGCGTGTCGTAGGCCTTGCAAGCCTCGACCGGGCAATCTCGAGCGCCGGCGGGATCGCGGCGCACGCTGTCGATGAGCATCTGATGCTGAAAGCGCGCCCCGGCGTGTTCGTCGCCGGTGAAATTCTCGACTGGGACGCACCAACTGGCGGCTATCTGTTGCAGGCGACGTTTGCAACGGGGCGCGCTGCAGCCCTCGGCGCAGTTGCTTGGCTTGACCGGGCCCGGGCTCGATGAGGCTCCTGCCCCATTCATGAAATTACCATGAGCTTCTGGAAGGTCACGCCGCAGAATGGTAGCTGCGTGCACGCAGACGTCGGCCGTTCTCGACGCCCAAATGGGCACGGCACGGGCCACACTGGCTCGCTCAAAGGTGCGCGAGCGGGCCCGACGAAGCCTGGACAACGGGCCGGCGCAACGACCTCACGCAAGGCCCACGAGGCAGCCCCATGGACACCCACGATCAGGCATATGCGATGACAGGTGTAGCCGATGGCGGCCGGGACCCGGCGTCACCCCCCCACCCAACCGGGCATTCTCGCGCCAACCGCGAGCCGTTGTCCGCGCCTTCCCTGACGGTCTTGATCCCGCTGCTCAACGAGGAAGACGGTCTCGATACGCTGATCTGGCGGCTTGCAGGCGTGCTCGACCAGACGGGGCTTGCCTGGCACATCCTGTTCGTCGATGACGGTTCGACGGATGCGACCTTCGCACGCTTGAAACAGCTCAACGCCCGCGACGGCCGGATCCGCGCCATCTCGTTCAGCCGCAATTTCGGCAAAGAGATCGCAATTGCCGCAGGCCTCAGGCACGCAAGCGGCGATGCCGTCGTCATCATGGACGCCGATCTTCAGCACCCGCCTGAAGTCGTTGAAGCCTTCATCGCGAAGTGGCGCGAAGGCTACGACATGGTCTACGGCCAACGCCTCGACCGCGAGGCGGACGGCCCGGTCCGGCGGCTGCTGACCCGAGTATTCTATCGCCTTTACAATGGCCTTGTTGAAACGGACATCCCGAAGGGCGCAGGTGACTTCCGATTGCTCGATCGCAAGGTCGTGGACGCCATGAACCAGCTGGGCGAGGTGTCCCGGTTCAACAAGGGGCTGTTTGCCTGGGTCGGGTTCAAGACGGCGGGCGTGCCCTTTACGGTTGGGCGGCGAGAGACCGGTCGATCCCGCTGGAGCCTGCGTGCCCTGTCGAGTTTCGCGCTGGATGGACTGACGTCTTTCTCGACGATCCCGCTGCGGGTCTGGTCGCTGGCAGGTGCGGTCATTTCGTTGATCGCGATCGTCTATGCGATCGTCTTTCTCGCTCGCACCTTGATCTATGGTATAAACATTCCGGGGTTTCCGAGCCTCATCATTTCCGTGATGTTCTTTTCGGGCGTCCAGCTCATCTCACTCGGCGTGATCGGCGAGTATCTCGGTCGGGTCTACGAAGAGGTGAAGCGCCGGCCACTCTACATCGTGGCTGACGCTGTGGGTTGCGACGTCGTTTCGGCGCGCGAAGGCCCTCGAGTGTGATCGAAGGTTGGTTCAAGAGCCATTCGCCATCCTCAAAGATGGGGACTGGGGTTTTATTCATCGCTGACGACTTTGGCATCGATCTCGGGATCGAGCGCGCCGTTGCGCGCCTCGTTGAACGCGACCGCCTCTCCGGCTTTTCGGCTCTGGTGACCACCGACCGCTGGACCGAAGCCGCGCCCGAAGCCAGACGGCTTCAGCCGATGCTTGCCGTCGGTCTGCACCTGAACCTCAGCCTCGGCCATCCCCTGACACGGCTGCCAACGCTCACCGTCGACGGAGCGTTCCCGCCGCTGCGCGGGCTTATTTCGGTCGCCGTGGCCGGCAATGCTCCACTCGATGGCATCACCAATGAATTCAAGGCCCAAATCGAGACGTTTCGTGACGGGGTTGGTGCGCTGCCCGACATGATCGACAGCCACATGCACGTGCACGCCCTGCCGGGGGTCCGCGAGGCAGCCATCGCAGCCATCCGCGCCTTCGCGTTTCCCGTTCCGCCGCTGGTGCGCGTGCCCGCCGATCGCGTCACACGCATCCTGCGACGTGGCTTAGCCGTATCGCGCAGTCTCATGGTGGCATCGCTGACGAGCGGCTTTGCCAGTTTCCTCGACGACGCAGGCCTACCGCGCAATACGAGTTTCTCAGGCATCACGACGCTCAAGTCCTGGAGCGACATTACGGGCGAATTCGCACGCGCCATGACCTATCCTGGAGCGCGCCACCTCGTGATCTGCCATCCCGGCGATGGCGCCACTGATGAGATCGCAACGCGGCGACAAGCAGAATTCGAGGCCCTGATGGCCGCAGACGGTTTGCCCAACCTCCTTCTGCGCCCCCGCAGGCTCGGGCGAAGCGGACCGATCGACTGGTCGCAATGGTCTGGTCGATGACCCAAGCTCCCGCGATCCCGCAGCGATGGCGTGTCCCCGTCTGGCTCGTGATTGCCGGTAGTGTGGCGCTCCTCGTCGACCTCGCCGTGCTGAACGCCCTGATGGCCTTCGGCCTGTCGGCAGGTTTCGCACGACTGTTCGCGGTCACGCTCGCCATGATCGTCTCCTGGATCATCAATCGCACGTACACGTTCCCCGTGGGTGTCCCGCCCACGCTGCGAGAGTTCTTGAGCTTCGCCGGCGTCTCGTGGGTGTCGCAGGCGGTGAACTACACGACGTTCCTGGTGCTCCTTGCTCTCGTTCCCGGTCTCTCGCCGACGCTTGCGGTGCTCGGTGCCTGCGGCGTCGCGGTGCTCGTCGCGGTCGCCGGTTTCAAATATGTCGTGTTCCGAAAAGCGGGGCAGAGCACGGAGGCGCGCTGAAAGGGTGCTGCGTCCCAATCCCACCTTGCAGGCAGGCCGATGCGCTGCTCCCTGGCGGCATTGGCTGCAATAACCGAGCGAAACGGTGAGCATGGCGCACATCACAGCATCTCCCGCGCAGCAGGTCCCGATCCTCACATCGGCGCGCGAACTCCTTGCCCGTTACCCGGTACTGTTCTGCGACGTCTGGGGCGTCGTCCACAACGGTGCGACGGCGTACGGGGAGGCTTGCGCCGTGCTCGGCGCGTATCGCAAGAGCGGTGGGGTCGTCGTGCTGGTCTCGAACGCCCCCCGGACGGCACCCGTCGTGGCGCGCATCCTCGAAGAGAAGAGGGTTCCGCGCTCAGCCTGGGACGTGATCGTCTCGTCAGGTGAAATCACGGTCCGCCACATTGCCAAAGCTGGCTACGAGACCATCCACCACGTCGGGCCCGAGCGTGACCGCGATCTCATCGAGGTGATCGGCCTGCCCGAGACATCGCTCGAGGCGGCCGACGCTCTGGTCGTGACCGGCCTTATCGACGATCGGCGCGAGCGCGGCGAAGACTATCGCGGGCGCCTCGAGATGGCGCTTGAACGACGCCTGCCGCTGATCTGTGCCAACCCGGATCTCGAAGTCGACGTCGGCGGTGTCTTCCTGCCGTGTGCCGGCGCGATTGCAACGGTGTACGAGGCCATGGGAGGCACGGTGGTCTGGGCGGGCAAACCGTTCACCGAGCCCTATGCGCTCGCTCACCAGCTTGCCGAGGAGTGGCTCGCGCGGCCCGTGGGCCCATCCGAGATTCTTGCGATTGGTGACGCCATGCGAACCGACGTCGCAGGGGCTGGTCGCTATGGGATCGCGTCGTTGCTGATCGGCCAAGGTATCCATCGAGACACCTTGATGCCGAATGGAACACTAAGTCCCGATGCACTCCATGCACTCGTGACCGATGCAGACTACCGCCCGATCGCTGCAATCGAGGGCTTGCGCTGAACCGCGGCCGAGACCGGCCGTCAGCGGGGCCGCGCAACTTGGCCCCTGATCAATCCACCGCGCCCCGGAAACGATCGAAAACCATATCCGGTGATGAGGAGTTGTGGCGAGAGACGGTATTGCGACCGATCCAGGCGGCGGTTGCTTTCGCCGCGCTGAACGCGAGGATGGGAGCTTCGGTCCAGCCGCGTGCGTCCGGAGTGCGAACTGCGATGGCGCTGGCGTCGTTGTTGTGCTGGGTGACGTACATCGACCGGACCATGGCGAAGGGCACCCCTGCAACCGGGGTTTCGAATGTCACGTCAAGCACGTTGCGCTGATCTCCGACCTCGCTCATGGCGATGCGCGCACCTCCACCCGCCTTGAACGAGACATCGAATGTGCGCCGCGCAGGATCGAAAACGATCTCTTGCAATTCGACGACCGGCCGCCCGGCTTCGACAACGGGCCCGATCAGGACCGATGAGCCGAACGCCGTCAGATCCCGACCCGGAGGCGCTTTGGGCCGCAAGCGCCAATAGCCATCCTGCGGATAAACCACGAGGACCTCTTCGCCACCCATCGGCCGTAGCAACCAGACCTGAATGAGATGGAGGTCAGTGAACGTTGCATCTGCGATCCTGACAACCGCTTCAGAAGGTCGCCAGAACGTCGGGAATGTCCAGCCGACAACCCAAAGATCGGGTTCTTCATAAAGCGTCCGCCGCGTTGTTGTTGCAACGCCGGATTGGAATACAGGATCGCCTGACATGTCGCAGGACGTCCAATCAGCCGCAAAGTTATCCCGCGACAGCGTATCAAAATAGGCTGGGTGTGTGGCTGTGATCCGAAACGACTGCACCTGATCGGACTGGAAGGCGACGGCGATATTGTCCTTTTCCGCGCACAGAACGGGTTCCGATTGGTTGATCACGGCGACGGCAATGTCATTGGCCGAAGCCTCGCTGGCAAAGCCCGCGAATGCTGCTGCAAGGCAGGCCGCGAGCGCTGCCCCGCAACGCATCGCAAAAACCGTTCTTGAAACGACCATTGGCCAATCTCCACGCGTATCGGGCGGACTTCGCAATCGAGCTCAAGGGGGGGCGGCAACGGCGTAGACGTCGCCGGAGTTGGCTGAATGATCGAGGGCCTCGATCACCGAACGCATCTCTTGCGCGGCCAACCAGTCGGTTTCCAACGTCAGGCTTTGGCCGAGGGAGAGCGCAAACGTGTAGGACCCGAGCCGAGACATGCGCTCAAGGCAGGCGAAAGCGACCGACCGTTGAATGGTGGTGAACTCGAAGGACAGCGCACGAACAGGATGGGACAGGCCAGAAAGCACATCCGCTTCGAAGCCTTCGACATCAACCTTCACGAAATCCGGTACGCCATAGCGCGCGATCAGTGCATCGAGCGTTGTGACCGGCACCGTTAGCGCACTGTCCCACGACTGTTCGCGCCAGCCGTCTGCGTCGCGAGCGGCTGCGACGAAGTCCGATGCCGCCGTCGAAACCGTCGGGTTGCTCGAATTGAGATAGAACCTGATATTGCCCTCCTGGGCGCCAACAGCGCTTGGAACGAGGGTCACGTCAGGTCGCTCACCGTAGAGGTGTTTGAGCACCGCGGTGCACACGGGCTGAGGCTCGCAGGCGATGACGCTGGCCCCGCACGCAAGGAACGCTGCGATCCGGTCGCCAACGTGCGAACCGATATCGAACACGCGAGCGCCCGGCCGTACGAGGCGCGCGTAGAATGCTGCCATGGCTGCCGCCCGGCTGGGTCCGTCGTAATAGACGCCGAGCGAGCGTCGCACCGACGCAAACGCCGGGTCAGCCGAAAGAGCCTTAAGGTCCGGGCGCAACTGGCCATCCAAGTGTCGGGCGCGCGCCGTCACGCCGGCCGCCCCGACAGCGTCAGCGCCCATGGCTGAGGGCCCGGACTTCGACGGGTGGGTCGAAGTCCTCTGGAATGCCGCACAGCCCGAGCCGCTGGAAGGCACGTCCAACGGCTGGGCTCGCTGTCAGGCAGGTGAACGGGACCGCAAGCAGATACCCGGCGGTCAACGGCAAACTCCAAACCAGCGTTTCCGGGCTGATCGCATACAGGAACCCGAACACATAGAGACCGAACAGCATCTGCGGCCACGTCTGCGCAATCGCCGCCACAACCGAAACGCCATGGGCGTCGCGGCTCTGCCCGCTCCACTGCACTCTGACGCCGAACACCAGTCCAATCATGAAGATCGTCGTCCGGATGGTCGAAATCGCGCCTTGCAGGAACGAGAAAACGAGTTCGATGGCAGCGCTCGCCCAGAAGCGGACGACACCACCGTAGCGGCCGACACCGCCGCGGGTAAGCGCGACGTCAAGAAGGCCGGCGATCTTTGGCGACAGGTACATCAGGAGGAACGTCGTATAGAGCGCGGCAGCCAACTCGGTTGGAAAGTCCTCGATTGCGCGCGCTTCGAGTGCTGCAAAGGGCAGCGCGCCGATCAGGAACGTCCAAGCCGGAAGACCTAGGAACATCAGAATAGCCCAGACGAGCTGGAACCTGCTCAACGGCTTGAGGCCGGGCAGTCCGACGAGCTTCACATACTGCAGGTTGCCCTGGCACCAGCGGGTGTCGCGCTGCATGAAGTCGACGATCGTCGGCGGGTTTTCTTCCCAAGAGCCATCTTCGATCGGCAGTACGCGAACATCATAGCCAGCCCGCCTCATCAAGGTCGCTTCGACCTGATCATGGCTCAGGATGGGGCCACCGAACGGCGGCTTGCCGGGCAGCACCGGCAGCTTGCAGTGGCGACGGAACGGACGGATGCGAACGACAGCGTTGTGGCCCCAGAATGGCCCGCAGTCCCCCGTCCACCACGCCTGGCCCATCGTGTAAGCCCGCATGCCAGCGCGCATGCCGAATTGGAAAACGCGTGCAAACGCACTCTGCGACGGGAGCCCGACAACCAGCGTTTGCAGGATCCCGATCCGTCGGTTCGCATCCATGATCCGCACGCACCGGAGGATCGCTTCTCCAGCCATCAAGCTGTCCGCATCAAGCGGCAGCATATACTCGTAGTCGGCGCCCCAGCGCTCGCAGAAGTCGCGCACGTTGCCGGCCTTATAGCCCTCGTTGGACCCGCGCCGCCGATAGATGATCCGCTCGGCGGTTGCCGGATCGACTGACGCTTTCCAGGAAGCGACGATCTGTTCCTCAATCAGGGCGATCTCTCGGTTGTCGGTGTCGCTCAACACGAAGAAGCTGAATGCCGCGCCATGGCCGGTCTCAGCAAGGCTGCGCTCGACGATCGACAGCCTGTGCAACGCGCGGCGCGGATCCTCATTGCGCAGCGTCATCAGGATCGCAGTCTTGCCGCGCGGCGCGGCTTCGTTGCGGGCAGCACGCGCGAATGGCGCGACCGCTGCGATCGGATCTCGCGTTCCGTGCAGGAGGATGAAGCCGATGATCGCGTTCCAGAACCCGAGCACGGTCCAGGGCGCGCCGATCGCCAGGGCCGCCAGGATCGCACCGTCGAGCACGCTGAACCCGCCGTGCGACAGCACATACGCGACGGCCGCGAGCAGCGCGGCGTACGTTGCTATGTTGAGGGTCGCGACGATCAGCCGGCGCACACCGAGCTTCGAAAGCTCGCGGCGGCGCGCTGTGCTCACCCTGAGCACGGCCGCAGACGCGTCTGGACGACCATCGAGATCGATGGTTGGACTAAAAGTGTTGCTCATGGCATCTCTTGGGGGTGTTTTGCGTGTTCCTTGGCCGACCGTTCGGAAACCGAATGACGACAAGACAACTCACTTCGACGTCGACGGCGCGCGCTCTCTGGTACGTTGACCGCTGCCTCGTCGAACTTCGCAACGAACAGCTTCCGGACTTCGACCCGGACAATTCTGTTCTTATCCGCACGCACTACTCAGGGTTGAGCCGAGGCACCGAACGCCTGGTGTTCCGCGGCGAGGTTCCAGCTTCCGAGGCTGATCGGATGCGTGCGCCGATGCAGCTTGGAGCCTTCCCCTTCCCAGTGAAATACGGCTATTGCGCGGTCGGGATCATCGAGCAAGGGCCCGCGAAGCTTGTGGGTCATGCGGCATTTTGCCTTCATCCCCATCAAGACGTGTTCGTTGTGCCTCAGGACGCCATCTCCCTGATTCCTCCGCACATTCCTGTGCGGCGCGCCACGCTTGCGGCGAACATGGAGACGGCCCTCAATGCCCTATGGGATGGCAATGCCAAGCCTGGTGATCGCATAAATGTGATCGGAGCTGGGATCGTCGGTCTTCTCACGGCGTTTGTCGCCGCTGGCATTCCAGGCACGAGTGTGACGATCGCCGACGTCTCCACCGCCCGGGCCGACATTGCCAACGCACTCGGCGCCGCCTTTTGCACGCCGGCGGACTTGCCAGCCAACGTCGACGTTGTGTTCCATACGACGGCAACGCCCGAGGGCCTGCAATCGGCCATCGAGACGGCGGGCTTCGAGGCAACGATCGTTGAGATGAGCTGGTTCGGAACCCGCACCGCGCCAATCGTGCTCGGTGGCGCTTTTCACTCCCGACGGCTGAACCTCGTCTCGTCACAGGTCGGACACGTTGCAAGCGCGCGGCGCGCGCGCTGGTCGCATGCCCGCCGCCTTGCCAAAGCCATCGAGTTGCTTTCTGACCCAAGGCTCGACGCGCTGGTCGGTGATGAGATCGCGTTCGAGACGGCACCGCGCGCGCTGCCCGACGTGTTCTCTGCGGACTATGCCGGCCTGCCGCCCGTGGTGCGCTACGTCTGAACTTGTCGATTGAGCATCGCAGCCAACCCCGTCGAGCATCCGCTGGGGGCACCGCCTCCGCGCCGTTCACGCCTGTCACATTCGTTTCGAAGCCTCGAAGGATCAATTTGATGTACGCCGTCGAAGTTCGCGATTGCATCATGATCGCACATAGCCTGCCCCACCCGTTTTTTGGACCGGCTGCAAACAAGCACGGCGCGACGTTCGTCGTCGACGTGGCGTTCTTCCGGGAGACGCTCGATGCCCACAACGTGGTCGTCGACATCGGCAAGGCAGGCGATACCTTAAAGGCCGTCCTCAAGCCGCTTGCCTATCAGGACCTCGATACGCTCGCAGAATTCGACAATAAGCTGACCACGACAGAGTTTCTCTGCCGGCATATCTTCGATCGGATGGTCGCAGCGATCCGTCGCGGCGAACTCGGCCCTGGAGCCGACGACCTGACGAAGGTCCGGGTCACACTGGGCGAAACCCATCTCGCGCGGGCATGGTTCGAGGGACCCGTCCGTGCCTGAGGCATCGAGCGCCGGAGCCCGCGCTCCGCACGATGTGCGCAGACGCCCGGTCGTGTTCGCTGTACCGGGCGATCTTGAACGACCAACCGGGGGCTATGCCTACGCCCGGCATCTCCTCGCCGAGTTGCCGCGGCTCGGCATCCCGATCTCCCATCTCGCGCTGCCGGGTGGGTTTCCTTTTCCAGATCCAAACGATCTGGCAGAGACAGAGCAGCTCATCTATGGCATTCCACATGATGCGGTGCTGCTCGTCGACGGTCTCGCCTACGGCGCCTTTCCTCGCGCGCTCGCAGCACGCATTCCACAGACGATCGTCGCCCTCGTTCATCACCCGCTCGCGATCGAGCACGGTCTTGGTGAAGCGGCTACCGCACGTCTCCTCGCTTCCGAGCGCGCCGCCCTTGCCCATGCCGATGGCGTGATCGCAGCAAGCGCAGAGACGGCGCGCCGGCTCGCTGCCGATTACGCGGTTCCGATCAACCGGATCGTCATCGCAGAACCAGGGACGGACCCGGCCGAACGCGCACGAGGATCGGAGGCAAACGGTGGCGAGTGTGGACCCGTCGCGCTGATCTCGGTTGGAGCAGTGTCGCCACGCAAAGGCTACGATCTTTTGATCGACGCTCTGGCAAGGCTCGCCGATGCGCCGTGGCGGCTCACGATCGTCGGCTCGCTCGAGCACGATGTCGGCACGGCGGACCAGTTGCGTGCTCAGATCGCATCACAAGGCTTGGCACACCGCGTGACGCTGACGGGTGCCATCTGCAAGGACGCTCGCGACCGACTGCTGGCGATTTCGGACCTTTTCGTCATGGCGTCACATCACGAAGGCTACGGCATGGTGCTGGCCGAGGCGATGGCGCGCGGTCTTGCGATTGTCACGACCCGCGCCGGGGCAGCAGCCGAAACTGTGCCCGACGGCGCAGCTTTGAAGGTGGCCTGCGGTGACGTCGGCGGGCTCGCTGCAGCGCTTGAGCGCGCGATTTCCTCGCGCGACCTCAGACAAGAACTTGCAGCAGCATCCTGGGATGCAGGACAACGACTCCCGACCTGGACGGACACGGCCCGTCGCGTGGTCGCGGGATTGGAACGGGCAACACCATGAGCGGCGGCTTCGATTCGATGTGGCTTGCACTGCGGGAGCCTGTCGATCATGCATCGGTCAATGCAGAACTCCGGCGTCTGCTCGTCGGTTGGATCGGGGATCGGCCATCGCTCAGGGTCATCGACATCGGAGCCGGCCGCGGATCGAACGTGCGCGGTTTGGCGCCTTCGATCGCCTGCCGCCAGCACTGGACGTTGATCGACATCGACGACGCGCTGCTCAACGAGGCAGCCCATACGATCCTGCCAAGCGAGACGCTATCCCTCACGATCCGCAATCTCGACCTTGCAACTGCGGACTTGGGCGCGGTCCTTGCGGCGTGCGACCTCGTGACCTCAGCGGCATTCTTCGATCTGGTGTCGAAAGAGCTTGTCGACCGGGTCGTAGCCGCCGTCGTTCAGACGGGTGCCGCGTTCTACACGATCCTGACCTACGATGGCCTCGCGGCATGGATTCCAGAGCATCCGGCGGATTCAGAGATGCGCCGGCTGTTCAATGAGCACCAGCGCCGCGACAAAGGCCTCGGACCCGCGCTCGGCCCAGCGGCGAGCGTCGCACTCGTCGCAGCCTTCAGGGCGCGGGGCTACCGGGTTTTTGCAGGCCCAAGTCCTTGGATCGTTGACGACGCCCATCCGGACATGGGGCGAATGCTCAATGACGGGTGGGCCCGCGCCGTGGCTGAGACCGGCGAGATGGACGGGGCTTTGCTCGATGCCTGGCGGGACCTGCGGTCCCGCGAAGGCACGACCACAATCGTCGGGCACCGCGACGTTCTCGCGCTTCCACCAGAATGATGCGCGACGGGCTGATCTGCTCTGTCTGCACTTGGCGCCGAGCCGCGAGAGAGCTATCGGCGACACCAGACCCCTCCCGACACCAGCACGCGACCCTTTACGCTCATGACCGATTACGAACAGCGGGCCGGGCTCTGGCACGCGACGATGCTTTGCTTCATCGCCGGCTTCGTTGATGCCATCGGCTACTTCAGCCTCGGCAACGTCTTCACGGCCAACATGACGGGCAACACCGTGCTGCTCGGGGTGTCGATCGTCAAAGGCGATGCGATCGCGCTCAAATATCTTGCAACGCTTGCAGCCTTCGGGGTCGGTGTCGTGATCTCGACGCTGTTGAAGATTACAGCCGTGCCGCTGCCACTCCAGTTCGTCCTGGCGGGCGCAACACTTGTGGCGATCGCATTTGCCCAACCTGATGAACTCATCTCACTCATCGCCCTCTCCGCCGTGATGGGCTTGCAGGGTGGCGCGATTGCGAGCTTCTCAGGGATCAGGCTCCCGACGGTGGTCGTCACCTCCACGCTGGTCGGGCTTGTCGATGGTCTCATCAGGCGGGGCGCGGCGGCCTTGCAAAAGACCCAGGGGTCTCAGCCGAAGGACGCGGCAATACCAACGCCATCGTCCAGCACGCTGGTCCATCAGGCAGCAGCCTGGATCGCCTACGGAGTGGGCGGGGCAGGCGCGGTCCTGGCCGACGCTGCACTCGTCTGGCCGCTGCTCGTCCCGGCCGTGTTGTATGGGATCATCTCAGCAGGGCTTTGGTGGCGCGGCTAGTGCTGCCGATCGGGAGTCCCTGCACCCTTCGCGTTGCGTCATTCGTTTCGGCGCCTGACGAGGGGGACACACGAACGACCGAAAGCGCGGACGAATGTTCCGTCTGCGAGACTTGGTTCCCCCTTGCAGCACCCGATCGACCAAGCGTCGCAGACATCAGGAGCACGAGCAACTCCATGATTCTCGCGTCGCTTTCGTCACGAACGCTTGGCCGACACCGCTCACTTCATGGTCGGGATCGAGAATTCCGCACCCTCTCTGACACCGGACGGCCAGCGCGAAGTGACCGTTTTCGTTTTCGTGTAGAAGCGGATTGAGTCGGGCCCGTGCTGGTTCAGATCGCCAAAACCTGACCGCTTCCAACCGCCGAACGTGTAGTACGCAATGGGCACAGGGATGGGCACGTTGACGCCGACCATGCCGACCTGGACCCGCGCACAGAAATCACGTGCTGCATCACCATCGCGGGTGAAGATCGCAACGCCGTTGCCGTACTCATGCTCGTTCGCGAGCTTGAGGCCGTCCTCATAGGTCTTGGCGCGCACAACCGACAGGACCGGGCCGAAGATCTCTTCCTTGTAGATGCGCATGTCAGGCGTCACGTGATCGAACAGACAGCCACCCATATAGAAGCCGCTCTCATAACCCTGCATCTTGAAGTCCCGGCCATCGACGACAAGCTTTGCCCCTTCCTCCATGCCGAGCGCCACATAGTCCTTCACCTTCTTCAAGTGAGCCGCCGTGACGAGCGGGCCGAAGTCGGCTGACAGATCGGTCGAAGGGCCGATCTTGAGACCCTCCACGCGCGGGATCAATTTCTCAACCAGCCTGTTCGCCGTCTCTTCGCCGACCGGAACCGCCACAGAGACTGCCATGCAACGCTCGCCGGCCGAGCCGTAGCCAGCGCCGATCAGGGCGTCGACAGCTTGATCCATGTCAGCATCGGGCATCACGATCATATGGTTCTTGGCGCCGCCGAAGCACTGGACGCGCTTTCCCGCCGCGCAGCCGCGCGCATAGACATATTCTGCAATGGCCGTCGAGCCGACGAAGCCGACCGCCTGGATATCGCGATCGTCGAGAATTGCATCGACAGCGTCCTTGTCACCGTTGACAACGTTGAGGATGCCCGGTGGCAGCCCCGCCTCGAGCATCAGCTCGGCAAGCATCAAGGGCACGGACGGATCGCGCTCAGATGGCTTCAGAATGAACGCATTCCCGCACGCAATCGATGGTGCGAACTTCCACATCGGGATCATCGCCGGGAAGTTGAACGGCGTGATGCCGGCCGTCACGCCGAGTGGCTGGCGCATCGAGTAGACGTCGATCCCCGGGCCGGCCCCTTCGGTATATTCCCCCTTCATCAGATGCGGAATGCCGGAGGCGAACTCAGCAACTTCGATACCGCGCTGAATGTCGCCTCTCGCGTCTGGAATGGTCTTGCCGTGCTCACGGGCAAGCGCATCGGCAAGCTTGTCGTTGTCGCGCGCGACGAGGCGGATGAATTCCATCATGACCCGTGCGCGGCGCTGCGGATTGGTGGCACCCCAGGCGGGTTGCGCGGCCTTCGCGTTCTCGACTGCGGCACGCACCTCAGCGGCAGAGGCGAGCGGCACACGCGCTGCGACTTCGCCGGTCATCGGCCAATAGACATCGGCAAAGCGCCCGCTGGTGCCGTTGATCCGTCTCCCCCCGATGAAATGATAGAGCTCGCGAACCATATCGTCGTTGCCTCCCGGTGGCGCCGGCCGATGCGTCGGCCGCTGTTGTTGCGGACGTATCTGTGAGGATCGTGATAGCCGACCGCTTAACGATTGCAACAGGCGGGCAGGGGTCCATGAGCGTCGGGCTCGGAACGAGCATCTATGCCGGTCCCGCTTGAAATACGGCTGACACAGTTTGGCGCCACCGATGGCACGGCGAAAATCGGATGGGGTGAGATCATGACGCGCGAGACGGATGCTGCCGCAACGGAAGGTCAGCCGAGAGAGAAAGAGGAGCGCAAGAGCCTCGCCTGGCGGCTCTACGGTTGGTATCAGTGGAAGGGCCGTTATGACTGGCTGACATGGTTCTGGTCATGGCTGACGAGCGCCACCGGGGGCGCCGTCGTCGGCACGGGTGCGGTCGCGGTGACGGCATTGAGCATCGCAGCCTACAATCCAAACCTGATACCGGGCTGGCTCAGATGGTGGCCTGAGCCGGCGGCGGTCCAAAGTGTCCAGACGGTTGAGACGACACGCTGGGCCGACAACTCGGTCGTGTATCCGATCAGGGGCATCGACCGCGAGGGCCGCAGCGCGACGTTCGATGTCGTCGTCGCGACACGCGGCATCACCTGGGTGAGGGGCAGTTCGGCGCTGCTGACGCAGGAGGACGGTCAAATCATTGGCGCGGGCCTTATTGGAGACGTCGTCCTGACGCCGCCCGTGATCCAGGGGCTGCTACAATCGCCCGAGTGGATCGGGGTTGGGATCGCGTCCGAAGAAGGCGTGCCTGAGGCTGAGGTTCAGCGGGCCGCAATCCGCGCACGAACCGTTGCTAGCTGGCTCGAGGCGGCGCGGCCCGATACACGGCCTGTCCTCATGTTGAGCCTTGGTCAATTCACGTCCGGATGTGCCGCAGGGGCAGCAACCGACGATACAGGCTGGCAGCGGCCGCTGATGATCATCGGTGTTCGAGAGAAAGAGGCCGGCGTCGATCTCGCGGACGCACTCGCAAACGCCATGACGGACAAGACCAACATGCCGGCACCGAACTGCTATTCGCGGTTCGAACTCGTAGAAAATTGAGGCCGATACCGGCGCCTCACACCATCTGCAGTGGACCCTGAGCCCACCGCAAGCCCCCCTCTCAAGCACCAGCCGAAGTGGCAGATAACGCCTGCCACGACGCTTTATTGGCGTGGTTTCTCGCGCCGCGCCCCCGCTAGCACCTGCAGGTGCGGCCGAACCACGAGGAACACGCGATAGAGCCCCTCGAGTACGATCGGGCTCGGCGGAATGCTCAGCAGCCGTGCAAGCCAGCGCCAGCCCGGGATCACGCCCCACATGGCAAGGAACGCCCGCGCGCCGGACCTGAGTTCGCCGTCGGGCATTTCCACATGCATGCGGCGCATGGCCTGGCCACAAGTCAGGGGTCCGCAGACGGACTCGCCTGGAGACCGGGTCGAAATATCGACGAATTCAAGGCCTTCGCGCCGGTCGCGACGGGCGAGGAACGCGATCTCGACGCGGCAAAGCGGGCACGAGCCATCGTAGAACACGCGCACGCGCCGCCTCGGGGTGGCTGCCTCAACGCCTCCGGGCGCCCGATCCGTCTGCTTCGATTGGGCGTGCCCTTCCACGAACGTCGCCGACGTCTCATGGGCGAGATCAGCGGGACTCCAGACCGGCGCTATGGGCTTGGCTGGCACTACGCTGCGGTCAATGGGTTTGGCAAATCGGTCCATGTGGAATGAACGTGGCGACGCCGCGCGTGGTTCATCGCTTTGGATGCGGCATGCCGCCCGTGTTGAAAGCCTGACCGCGTTCAAGGCGGCTGCGCGTTCAAACTCGCAAGCTTGACGCGCGTGCGGCCGGAAGGATGGTCCTGCTTCCTTGCACTGACCCCGCAGTTCAAGGCCCGCGCGAGTTCGATGCGACGCGTGCCGCGCGTAAGTCTTGACGTGCGGCCGGTTGAGAGACCGCAGCACGGCGCGCTCCTGTCGCTGGTCCCGCACCAGCAGTACGCGTTGTTGAGCGCGTTGTTCCACCATTGGCGCGCGCCAGTCGCCGCTGCTCAGCTTCGAGTTTCGCGCGTTCGGCCCATAATTCCCGCTGACCCTCCCACGCCGGCAGCTTCCCCGTCACGGTGTCGCTGCGGAACTTCGGAATGTCGCGGATCGCATTGACCGCAATGACAGGGGCGCCGATGTGGGTCTGCTCGAAAAGGTCGATCACGTCCCGGTTGAACATGCGGATGCAGCCGTTCGAGACCGAACTGCCGATCGAGCGTGGATTCGATGTCCCGTGGATCCTCAACAGGCCCCAGTCGAGATAGAGCGCACGCACACCGAGGGGATTATCCGGGCGCCCGCCGGGGACCATCGGCGAGCCGTCGACCGGGTTCCAATCGGGGTTCTCGCGTTTGGACGAGACGAATGTGCGTCCGATCCACACCTCGGCCCGCTCACCAACGGCAACGCGGTATTGCTTCGATGTCCCGTCGTCGAGAACGAGGTAGAGGCGACGCTCGTCGTTGACGATCACGATCGTCCCTGCCGGTAGCCCAAAATCGTTCTTCACGATTACGGGAAGGGTCGTGTCGCGTGACGACGTCCTTTTCGACGAGGACCGCGACTGCTGAGACGTCGATTGCTGGCGATTGGTGCGGCTCTGAGCCCGGTTCGACGGACGCGTCGCCGACGTGCGTCGCTCGCCTCTCAGTGCGATGGGCTGCTGTGGCAGCAGCCTCTGGGCCGACGGACCCTGCGCGAACTGGGCCGCAGCCGTTGTCGGGGCCACGAGCCCGACCGCAGCGAAGATCGCCGCAGAAACAACACCATAATACATGTTACCAATTCATCCCCTACACGCGCCCACCAACTCCACAACCACCTATAGGCCGCGCGAGCTCACTCGATCAACCCACTCAGCGCACATAAGAATTTCATTCCAAAGAATCGGTCCAACCAGGGCCTGCGGGCTCTTGGTCTTATGGCTGTTGCACCGGAATCCTGCCATTTGCGCAGCCGGAGCGTCCGCACAAGGAGCACTGTCGTGGCGCGCAACCGAAGTGGACCGCAACAAGATGGGGTGAAAGCCCTTGCTCACTCGCGTATAGCTCAGCACCGCGCGCAACAGTGCGACGCATGGAATGGGTGAAGCCGTGAGTTCTTCGCCACTGGGCCGTTGGAGGTCGCCATGTCTTCGGGAATGCCAGAGCCGAGCGAAATCCCCAACCTCGTCGAAGGCTTTGACCTTGCAAACGAACAGGAATGGCGCGCTCTGGCCCAGGCTGTCCTCAAGGGTGCTGATTTCGAACAACGCCTCGTCGGGCGCACGGCCGACGGATTGCGGATCGAGCCCGTCTACCCGCGCGCTGCCGCCTCAGAGCCCATCGTCGGAGTAGGCCGTTCGGCACCCTGGCGCATTGCGCAGCGGGTCGACCACCCGGAACCCGATGCAGCCGCGGGCCATGCCCTCCTCGATCTCGAAGGCGGGGCCGACATGCTGGCGATGGTCTTTGCCACCGCTCCGTCATCGCGCGGCTTCGGCATCGTTGCAGATGATGTCGAGGCCCTCGATCGCTCTCTCGGCGGGGTTGCCCTCGATCTCGTCCGGGTGCGGTGCGAAGGGGCGGGCGGCGGCATCGTCGAAGCGGCGCTGCTGGCCGCGCTTGCAAAGCGCAGGGGACATCCTGCGGCCAATCTCGATGTCGAGTTCGGGCTCGATCCGTTCGGGGCCGCAGTTCATGCGGGCGGATTTCCTGACGAATGGGCGAACGTCGCGAGCCGCTATGCGGCGGCAGCCCAAGATCTGCGGCAGGCTGGTTTTGAGGGGCCGTTCTTTGACTGCGACGCGCGCCCCGTTCACGAAGCGGGTGGGAGCGAGGCTCAAGAACTCGCCTACGCGCTTGCTTCCGGCGTGGCCTGGCTCAGAGCGCTGACGGAGCGCGGGGCGTCTCTCCAAGACGCTGATCGAGCAATCGCGTTCACCTTCGCCATCGACGCCGACCAGTTCATGGGGATTGCCAAGCTTCGCGCGGCGCGGCGGCTATGGCGCCGAATTCAGGACGAAATTGGGGTTCCGAACGAGCCGATGCGCATTCACGCCGAGACGGCGTGGCGGATGATGACGCGCCACGATCCTGCGGTGAACATTCTGCGCGGTACGATCGCGTGCTTCACGGCCGCAGTTGGAGGCGCCGACAGCATCTCAGTAATTCCGTTCACGGCGACCCACGGGCTTCCGGATCGGTTCGCCCGCCGCGTTGCTCGCAACACCCAGATCGTCCTATCGGAGGAATCGGGGCTTTGGCGCGTTGCTGATCCTGCAGCCGGCTCTGGTGGCTATGAAGCGCTCACGGAGGCTTTGGCGGAGGCCGCATGGTCGGCGTTTCAGAAGCTGGAAGCCGAAGGCGGGATGGCGCGTGCGCTGATGGCGGGTCGATTCCAGCGAGACGTTGCAAAGCAGCGGGCCGAGCGTCAGGCAGCGATCGCACTGGGGCGCCGTCCGATTACCGGGACGAGCGCATTCCCGAATCTCAATGAAGGGCCGATTGCGGTCGAACCCGTTGCAGCAAACGTTACGCGCGGCCGTCCCAGCGAGCGCAGAGGGTCGGTGTCGCAGGCGATCGAGGAACTGGTCGAGACGCTGCTGTCGGGCGGATCGCGTCGTGATGTGACCCCGCCCGCTGCGGCAATCCAGCAGTTCCCGGCTTTGCCGGTCATGCGGGATGGTGAACCGTTCGAGGACGTGCGCGCCCGCGCCGACGCGTTTGCTGCGCGCTCGGGCGCTCGCCCGGGCGTTTTTCTGGCAACACTCGGTGCGCTCGCTGACCACGCACCGCGAACGACTTGGCTGACGAATTTCCTTGCCACTGGAGGGCTTGAGGCCGTGCGCGTCGGTGACGGATTTACCTCGACGGCAGACGTCGGCGCAGCTTTTGCCGCCTCCGGGGTGAGCGTTGCCGTCATCTGCGGATCCGACGCCGACTATGCCCTGCTCGCCGATGCCGCGGCGCAAGCCCTGAAGTCCGCAGGCGCGACACGGGTCTACGTCGCTGGTCGGCCTGGCTCACCCGAGACGTCACTTCGCGCGTCGGGCGTCGACGGCTTTGTCTTCGCTGGCTGTGACAGTCTCGCAGCATTGGTCGAAATCCAGGCGGCCTGCGGCATTTGACCGAGTGCGAAAGCGGTGCCCGCAGCACAGGGCACGGCATGCGAGCAAGATTTTAGACACAAAGGGAATTCAGTTTCGCCCGAGCTCAGATCAGGATTTCGTTGCATCTGTCGACATTCCAAGTCTTCGACACGTCCGCCTTGCGAACGAGGGTCCTTTCACGCCCTTTGACGTTCGTTCCATTTTTGTTCTTGCTCGACACGACCGTCTGCGCTAGTCGGTCAGCTGAGTTGTAGCTCGTTCCATGCAGAGGTCCTCGATGTCGACGGATCAACAGACTGCAGTGCTCGAACATCTCCAGCACATCCGTGGCACTGTCGATAGCATCGATGGCCGCCTCGACGGGTTTGAGGGCCGGATCGTCTCCATCGAGCAGGATTTTCTGGCGCTCGCCAAGAACGAAGCGGGGCGCCTGCTCGACGCCCAGGCGCTCGAACGCCGGCTGGAACGTCTCGAGCAGCGTGTCGCTCAGCTTGAGCGCCACAGGCCTCCGCCATCCGCAAGCCCCTGATCGCCGGGCCGTGTCACACCTCGCGCTTGGTATGCCGTCAGCGGGTCAACCGAGTTTGAGGTGGATCGGTGACATCACTGGCTGTTAAATCTGGCGGAGATAGACCAGAGGGGTCGATCGACCCATCAGCTTGAACCCTGCTTCGCCCGGCACAAGGAGCGCCGTCATGAGCCTCGTTCCCGACTTCTCGAAAGTGCCCTGGACGAGCGCGGCGGCGAGCCCGACGACGGGGTCTCCCCTTTCAGGCGTAAAGACCCGCCAAGCGTCTGATGGCTGGCTGACGCCCGAGGGGATCATGCTCAAGTCCGACTATGGACCCGACGATGTCGCCGGCCTCGATTTTCTGGAGACTTGGCCCGGCATAGCCCCGTTTTTGCGTGGCCCCTATCCGACCATGTACGTGACGCAGCCTTGGACGATCCGCCAATACGCTGGATTCTCGACCGCCGAAGAATCGAACGCGTTCTATCGCCGCAACATCGCGGCCGGCCAGAAAGGCCTCTCGGTCGCGTTCGATCTTGCAACCCACCGCGGCTACGACAGCGACCATCCCCGCGTCAAAGGCGACGTCGGCATGGCCGGCGTTGCAATTGATTCGATCCTCGATATGCGGATGCTGTTCGATGGCATCGATCTTGGCCAGATGTCGGTCTCGATGACGATGAATGGTGCGGTTCTGCCCGTGCTTGCCCTGTTCATCGTTGCCGGTGAAGAGCAGGGCGTGCCACCCGAAAAACTCTCGGGCACGATCCAGAACGACATCCTGAAGGAGTTCATGGTCCGCAACACGTACATCTACCCGCCTGGGCCCTCGATGCGGATCATCTCGGACATCTTTTCGTTCACGTCGGCCAAGATGCCGAAGTTCAACTCGATCTCCATTTCCGGCTACCACATGCAGGAAGCTGGGGCGACGGCC
>JBHJOC010000018.1:0-77541 GCA_050330095.1 Hyphomicrobiaceae bacterium | reverse complement strand
GTCTCAGCCACCGACATGGAGGGTGACGAGTGGATGAACGCGGCCGTCGGCCCAACCAAGCGGCGCTACGCTGAGAACCTCATTCGGCGGTTGACAGGCACGTTCGCGCCTGGCGGTCTGATGCACTTCGGACAGGGCAAATGGTATCCGGGCGAGCAGTTGCCGCGATGGGCATTCGCCACCTACTGGCGGGCCGACGGCCAACCGTTGTGGCTCGACCCTGACCTCGTCGACCGCGAAGTGCCCGTCCGGCCAGCCACCGTCGAGAGCGCCGGACGGTTCATGGGTGAACTCTGCCGCCAGCTCGGCCTGCCGACGGACGCTCCGATCGAGGCTTACGAAGATGCAGCGCACTTTGCACTCGTCGAGCAAAAGCTGCCGATCAACCTGACGCCAAAAACCAACAAGATCGAAGACGAGGCGGAGCGTGCGCGCGTCATCAAGGCCTTCGACCATGGCCTCTTGAATCCAACCGGCTACGTCCTGCCGATCCAGGCTTGGCAGAGCCGCGATCTCGGCCGCAGGTGGGTTACGGAGCGCTGGAGGTTGCGCAGGGGCAGGCTCTATCTGGCACCGGGCGATTCACCGATCGGCTTCCGGCTGCCACTCGGAACGCTGACTTATGTCAGTCCGCTCTACTACCCGAACCCGATTCCCCAGGACCCATTCGCCGAGCGCGCGCCAATCCCCGAGCGCGACGACCTGTTGCGTCAGCGGCGGACCGTGACCCTCGAGGCCCCATTTCTGCCGCCAGCGGCACCGAACGAAATTTCCGGCTCGGTTCGCACAGCGATGGCGATCGAGCCTCGCGACGGGCACCTGTGTGTTTTCATGCCGCCGCTCGAGACAGTCGAGGACTACGTCGCGCTGATCGCAGCAATCGAAGAGACGGCGCGCACGCTCGGCCAGCCTGTCCACATCGAAGGCTACGAGCCCTCTAGCGATCCGCGGTTGAAGGTGATCAAGGTGACGCCCGACCCTGGCGTGATCGAGGTCAATATCCACCCTTCGGCGACGTGGCGCGAAGCCATCGAGACGACGACGGAGCTCTATGAGGCCGCGTTCCAGTGTAGGCTTGGCACCGAAAAGTTCATGGTCGACGGTCGCCATAGTGGCACGGGCGGCGGAAACCACATCGTGCTCGGTGGGGGAACGCCCGCCGACAGTCCGTTTCTGCGTCGGCCGGACCTGCTCGCGAGCGTCATCCGCTATTGGCAGAACCATCCGTCCCTGTCGTACCTGTTCTCGGGCCTGTTCATCGGTCCGACGAGCCAGGCGCCACGGGTCGATGAGGCCCGCCACGAAGGGCTCTATGAACTCGAGATCGCGATGCGTCAGGTGCCTGACAAGGGCACGCCGAACATCCCTCATTGGCTCGTCGATCGCCTGTTTCGGAACCTGCTGATCGACGTGTCGGGCAATACGCACCGCTCAGAAATCTGCATCGACAAGCTCTATGCCCCGCAGGGCGCGACGGGGCGGCTCGGGCTGATCGAGTTCCGATCGTTCGAGATGCCGCCGCATGCGCGTATGAGCCTCGCGCAGCAGCTTTTGCTGCGTGCCCTGATTGCCTGGTTCTGGGAGCAGCCTTACAAAGGCCGCCTCGTGCCTTGGGGAACCGATTTGCACGACCGCTTCATGCTGCCACACTTCGTGCGGCAGGACTTCGAAGACGTGCTGTCTGACCTCAGGCGGGCTGGTTTCGCCTTCGAGAGTGCCTGGTTCGACCCGCATTTCGAGTTCCGCTTCCCAAAGTACGGCGAAGTCACCTACGAGGGGCATACGCTCGAGCTTCGACAGGCACTCGAGCCGTGGCACGTGCTTGGTGAAGAAGGGGCCCCTGGCGGTACGGCGCGTTATGTCGATTCGTCGCTCGATCGGCTGCAGTTGCGGGCAACGGGTCTGGTCGGCGACCGGCATGTGGTCGTCTGCGGTGGCCGCAGGGTCCCTCTGACACCGACGGGGCGTGTTGGCGAATACGTTGCCGGAATTCGCTATCGGGCCTGGCGGCCGCCTGAGTGTCTGCATCCCACGATCGGAGTTCACTCGCCGCTCGTATTCGATCTCGTCGATACCTGGTCTGGCCGTGCACTGGGCGGCTGCCGGTACCATGTGTCTCATCCCGGCGGGAAATACTTCGATACGATGCCGATCAACGCTTACGAGGCCGAAAGCCGCAGACACGCGAGGTTCGAGCCGCGCGGACACTCGCCAGGCCAGCTCGCGATCCCGCCCGTCGCGTGGAACCCGAGCTATCCTGCAACGCTGGATATGAGACTTTAGTTGCGCAGTCTCGCATGGTTGGCGACGGATCGGTTCGTTACCATCGGAAACGCAGCGCGTTGCAGATTAGTGACGATCGAGCAGACAATGCGTGCGCGCGGCTCACAAGATCGATTCTCTGTCGACGCAATGACCGAATGTCACACACGATCAGCATCGACGGATTCGCCTCATGTTGACGTAAGCCCTTGGGACAAAACCCCAGGGCTCCCGCAGCGCAGCAGGCCGATCGGGGCACTTGATGACCACACTGCATGCCGCCGAAGAGTTGGGAGAGCCCGCCGACCAGGACGGAGCCTGGAGCCTGCGTTACCGTCCAAAGCCCGGCGTATTCGATGAGATGGTCGCAAGCGACGGGCTGGTCAAACCGGCGTGGCGCGAGGTCGCTCGGTATTTTGCCGGCCTCGACCCGTCGACCATTTCCGGCCTGGCGCAGCGTCTGCAGCGCCTGACAGACAATACTTTCTCGGATCCAGCACGCGGCGGCTCGGCTTGGCAGGTCGATCTCGTGCCCCTTATGATCGACAAGAGTAATTGGTCGATCCTGGAGCGCGCGGCCCATCAGCGTGCGCGGCTTTATGATGCGCTGCTCGCCGATCTTTACGGCGCGCAAACGCTGTTCGCAAACGGCGTACTGCCACCCGAACTGGTCTTCAATGACCACAGCTTTCTGCGCCCCGTGCATGGCGTTACCCCGGGCGCCGGGCATTTGACGTTCTTGGCGCTCGATTTTGCCCGCGACGAAACCGGGGCCTGGCGGATCATCGATGCCCATGCCGAGACGCCCGCCGGCCATGGGTTCGTGCTCGGCAATCGGATGGTTGTCGCGGAGGTCACCGGGGCCCTCTTTCGGCGAACCAAGGCGCGCCGCATCGGGGACTTCTACCAGCGGCTCGGCGACGACATTCTAAGGCGCACGCAAAGCGACCAACCGATTGTTGCGATGCTCGCGACCAGCCCCACCCATTCGGCGTTCGTCGGCAACGCATTCATGGCGCGGTACATGAGCCATGTCCGCGTGCACGGGTCGGACATCCGGATCGTCGGGCAGGTCCCGTATCTCAAGACCATCAACGGCTTGCAGAAGATCGACCTGTTGATTCGAGCCGTCGACGGCCATCGCGCCGATCCACTCGAACTCGATCCTGCAGGCTTCGAGGGTCCTGTGGGTCTCGTCTCCGCGTGCCGACACAATCCCGATCTCATGATCAATGCACTCGGCTCGGCGACGATCGAGAACCGAGGCCTGTCCGGCTACTTGCAACCGGTCGCAACGGCGCTTCTTGGTGAGCAGGTCGAGATTTTTGATAGTCCTCGCCTGTGGCTCGGCGATGCTGTTGCGCGCCAACACGTGCTTGCGAATCTCGATGACTACGTGATCCTCGAGACCCAGGAAGGGACAGGGCGTCCAGGTCAGGCGGCCCAGGGGCGCAACTCAAAAGACATGACGCCGGCAGAGCGACGGGCGCTTGAGGCCGAGATCCAGGTTCGGGCTTCATTTCTGGTCGCTGAAATGCCGAAGGGCTTCTCGACGGCGCCCCGCTGGTCAGAGGCTGGCATCGTGCCGGCGTCCTTCGCGGTGCGCGTGTTCGTTGCCAAAATCGGCGGCGCGTTCACGGTGATGCCGGGCGGTCTCGCGCTCAACGTCGATGCCGGGTCGACGGTCGCGCTCAGTTCGGCGGCGGCCCGATCTCACGACGTCTGGGTCGGACTCGATGAGGTTTTGAGCCAGGCACCGAGCCTGAAGCGCGTGGCAGCCGAACAGCGGCCCGTTCAGCGGCGTGCCCTCGGCCTGCAGAGCCGTGTTGCGGATGACCTGTTCTGGCTCGGGCGTTACGTCGAGCGCGCGGATGGGACGCTGAGAGTGATCCGTCAGACCTTGGAGCGCGAGATCTCAGAGGTTCACGATGCCGGTGCAATGCGGATCTCGCTTGCTGCAATCCGTTCGGTTCTGGAGCAGGGTGAGGGTGGGCACGCCCTGAACGAAACGGGCGCCGTCGGTTCGATGCTCATGGCTGCCTGGCTTGCCGACATCTGCGGCCGCACAACACACCCCTACGGCCTTGCAATTACGTTTCAGGGCATCGCCGACATTGTCATGCGCTGTCGCGATCGCCTGTCGGAGGATTCCTGGCGGATCCTGAAGGGCCTCGACGCCGAGGGGCTGGCCTGTCTCGTTACTGAGGCTGTGATTGAGCTCCGCGAGGGCCCAAGCGCACCGGCCCAGCAAGGGACGATGGTCGTCGATCTGATCGACCAGATCGAGACGCTACTCGGCAGGCTTTCGGCATTTTCTGGCCTTTCGCATGAGAACATGACCCGCAATGCCGGCTGGCAATTTCTCGATATCGGCCGTCGGATCGAGCGTGCACGCCACATGTGTGATGTGTTGCTACTTCTCTCCGACGACACGAACAGCGCCGACGAGCGTGCAGACGACCTGCAGTTCCTGCTGCAAGTCGCTGACAGCTACATCACCTATCGGTCACGCTATCGCTTCGCGCCGGAAACACATCTCGTGCTCGATCTGTTGTTGATCGACGAGACCAACCCACGCAGCCTGTGTTATCAATTGGCTGAACTTTGCGATCATATCGCGCAGCTTCCGAAGTCCACCGATGACGCCGTCCGCGCGCCAGACCATCGCCTCGCCCTCGATCTCTTGACGCGGGCCCGGCTTGCTGACGTGATTGCGCTCGCAGAGCCTGACGCAGACGGCCAGCGTGGCGCGCTCGTGACCCTGCTCACGCATATCAAGCACGGCCTGCCGCAGCTGTCCGAAGTTCTCACGCGGCAATACTTCTCGCTGGCCGACGAGAAGCCGCAGCGCCTCGATGCCCCAACGCGCGGTTGAGCGATGCCCCGGTACGCAGTTCGCCACGACACGACATACAGGTATTCGGCGTTGGTGGCGCAGAGCCATCATGAATTGCACTTGGCGCCGCTGCCGGTCCCTCACCAATCGGTGCTGCGCCACGACCTTCAGATCACGCCGAAACCAGCCTGGATCGAGAACGGCATCGACTATTTTGGCAATCCGACATCCTGGCTTGCGATTGAGAAGGATCATCGCGAACTGACGATCCAGTCGATCGCAGACATTGTTGTCGTTGAGCGCGCTGCGCCCGACATGACTGGGGGCGTGCCTTGGGAGAGAGTCGCGGATCGAACGGCCCCGGACATGTCACCGGGGATCCGGGAGTTTGCCTGCTCCTCCGGTCATGTGCGCCCATCACAGGCAGTCAAGGCTTATGCCGAGCCGTCGATGAAAGCCGGCGCGAGCGTACTCGCAGTTGCTGCCGACCTCATGGCGCGCATCCACGCCGAGTTCAAATTCGACAATACAACGACAGACGTGGCGACCCCCGTCGAGAAGGTTCTCGAGCAGCGGTCTGGCGTCTGTCAGGACTTTGCCCATCTCATGATCTCGGCGTTGCGCAGTTTCAATCTGCCGGTGCGATACGTGAGCGGCTACATTCTGACCCATCCGCCGCCCGGTCGTGAAAAGCTGTTCGGCACCGATGCGTCCCATGCCTGGGTGACCGTGTGGTCGCCGGAGGCGGGCTGGGTCGACTTCGACCCGACCAACAAGCTCGTCAACTCTCACGAACTGATCACGATCGCGATCGGCCGTGATTTCGGCGACGTCAGTCCGATCAGCGGCGTTTTGCTGGGCGGAGGCGCGCACAGTGTCAGTGTGTCGGTCGACGTGCGCCCGGCCGAGCCCATTACGCCGACCGCGCGTCGACCTTGAGGGGATCTCGCAAAGATCGCTTTGGCGAGAGGCCGAATGGATCAGATGCGTGCGTTCGACCGCCCTCGCGGTCTCCGACCGAGCGGGCATGGCGGTTCTGCCTATCGCCATCTGCGGCCGCGGGATCAACTCACCTCAGGCGGACGTGCTGCACGCCTCGGGGGTTGTAGTATGGTCGCTGGATCGCGTGGTTGCGCACGCCTGCGACGTGCTGTATCGCATCGCCCGCGCGTCAGTTCAGCGTCGGAGGCGCTCCGACCTCGCAATGCAGGCGACGCAGAGGCATTACGCTGCCGTAGCTCAGTGGTAGAGCACTCCCTTGGTAAGGGAGAGGCCGTGAGTTCAATCCTCACCGGCAGCACCAGGATTTTACTCTCAGGTTGCGGGCCATCTGCGGGGCGACGCTCGCCCCAGAGCGCGTTGTTCGTTATCGCACGTGGCCGTGGGCGGCTGATCATAAGCTGGCGTTGAGCGCTCTGTTTTTGATTACGTCGCGCGGCTGACGACGCTTGCAATCCGCTGGGCGATGATGTCGCGCACGGCCGGATCGGCCTCCGCTAGGGCCTTGCTCCGCGTGAGCTCTGCAATGAAGCGGAACGGATTGTCCTCGATCTGATCGAAAAGCTCGCCAGCCAAGCCAAGCTCGGCGTAGGAGAGCGGGGCAGCGCTCGGTCCGTCGATCGCCGCTTGGCCATGGCGGAGCCTCGCAACTGCGAGTGCAAGATGCCAGATCGTGGCATCACGTTCAGAAGCTGGCGCCTCGGTTCGTTCCGCTGAAGTAGGGGTCGCCGGCTGTGGGCTGCGCGCATGCTTCGAATGCGCCGTCGTGGCGCTGTACGTCTGGTGAAGGCTAGCGCCAGCTTCCCGCAAGACTAGGGGGTGTCCTTGCGGCTGCGACCAGGGTTGTTGCTCATCGAAGCCGAGTAACAGATCGGGCGAAATCCGCAATCGCTCACAGATCGTCGCCAGAAGCTGCAGATTCGGCTCGACCTCGGCGCGCTCGTAGCGCGTGTACCGATTCTCGGCGATGCCGAGTTCCTTTGCAAACGCGCGGGCACTGCGAAAGCCCGCCGTGCGGCGCAGCTTGCGCAAGCGTTCGGCGAACATGTCCCGGTGGTTCTTGGTCGGCGGGCCTCTCATACGCAGTGATGTGTGCCGAGACGTTAGGAATGTAACGGGAAAAAACGTTGGATTATGAAGGTTAGTGGTAAATTGAACTGCGAAATATGCAGATTATGATGTCGTGTGGTGGAACTTGTGCCCACGCTGAATGATGCTGGTGCTGCCGATCAGAAGTCCCTGCACCATTCGCGACACGCGCGTGCCAGGGACTTCTGATCTAAAAGTGTTACGATACCAATAGGTTGTTCGTCCCCTTTGCTTTCCGTAGTTTGTTTCGGCGTCTGACAAGGGTGACAGACGAACGACGGAAAGCGCGTACTAGCGAGGGTCCGCGATCGCGCAGGTGTGCTGCGCACGGATTGGGATGATCGCGTCCTTCGGGGCGTGTTTGCTGCGATGAGGCAGGCGCTGCTGATTGGCGGGATGCGCCAGTCTGCGAGTCGTCGGCCGGGCCACGCGGGCGCGGCCCATCTGACTGCGAGGCATGAGCGGCCATTTGCGCGGGTTGCGAGCACAGCTCAATGATGGTGTGCGACGCCAGACTGGCCTATGTAAGCGCAGCTGGCTTCAACGCTCAGACCGGACGCTCAATGACCGACACCGCCCATATTCGAAACTTCTCGATCATCGCACACATCGATCACGGCAAGTCGACGCTTGCCGATCGGCTGATTCAATTTTGCGGCGGTGTCGACGCGCGCGACATGAAGGATCAGCTGCTTGACAGCATGGACATCGAACGCGAACGGGGCATCACGATCAAGGCCCAGACCGTCAGGCTGGACTACCGGCACCCGAATGGTGAAGTCTACCAACTCAATCTGATGGATACACCCGGCCACGTGGACTTCGCTTACGAGGTTTCACGCTCGCTTGCGGCCTGCGAGGGGGCGATCCTCGTCGTCGATGCGAGCCAGGGCGTGGAGGCGCAGACCCTCGCGAATGTCTACCAGGCACTGGACCACAATCACGAGATCATTCCCGTTCTGAACAAAGTCGATCTGCCAGCCGCAGACGTCGACAGGGTGAAGCAGCAAATCGAGGACGTGATCGGGCTAGATGCAAGCAACGCTGTCGCAGTTTCAGCGAAGACCGGCCTCAACATCGAGGCGGTTCTTCAGGCGATTGTTGAGCGTCTGCCGCCGCCGCAGGGTGTCCGCGATGCGCCGCTCAAAGCGATGCTGGTCGATAGTTGGTACGATGCGTATCTCGGGGTCGTCGTGCTGGTCCGCGTGGTCGATGGGGTTCTCAAGAAGGGCATGCGCGTCAAGCTGATGTCGACCAACGCCGTGCATCCGGTCGAGCGTGTCGGCATCTTTCGCCCTGCCCAGGAGATGGTCGACGACCTTGGCCCTGGCGATGTCGGGTTCTTCACCGCCGCCATCAAGGAAGTCGCCGACACGCGCGTCGGTGATACAGTCACGGACGATCGCAACCCTTGCGTTGAGGCGCTACCAGGTTTCAAGCCGGCCCAGCCCGTCGTGTTCTGCGGTCTTTTCCCGGTTGACGCGGTCGACTTTGAGGACCTGCGCGCGGCCATGGCGAAGCTGCGTCTCAACGATGCGAGCTTCTCGTTCGAAATGGAGACGTCGGCGGCGCTCGGATTCGGCTTCCGTTGCGGCTTTCTCGGTCTGCTGCATCTCGAGATCATCACCGAGCGTCTCGACCGCGAGTTCGGACTTGACCTGATCACAACGGCGCCGAGCGTGGTCTATCGTGTCCACAAGAAGGACGGCACGGTCCTTGAGATGCACAACCCGGCTGACATGCCTGATCCGACCCTGATCGATCGGATCGAAGAGCCATGGATTACAGCCACGATCCTCGTGCCGGACGACTATCTGGGCTCGGTTCTGAAGCTCTGCCAGGATCGCCGGGGTCGTCAGAAGGAACTCACCTATGCGGGCTCGCGCGCGATGCTCGTCTATGACCTGCCACTTGCCGAGGTCGTTTTCGATTTTTACGACCGGCTAAAGTCCGTATCGCGCGGCTATGCCTCGTTCGACTATCAGATTGCGGGCTATGAGGCTGAAAACCTCGTGAAGATGTCGATCCTTGTGAATGCTGAGGCGGTCGACGCGCTATCGATCATCGTCCACCGCGACCGGGCGGAAAGTCGCGGCCGGCAAATGTGCGAGAAGCTCAAGGAACTGATCCCGCAGCATCTGTTCAAAATCCCGATCCAGGCTGCGATCGGCGGCCGCGTCATCGCACGTGAGACGATCTCGGCGCTGCGGAAAGACGTGCTCGCCAAGTGCTACGGCGGCGACATCAGCCGGAAGCGCAAGCTCCTCGAGAAGCAGAAGGCGGGCAAGAAGAAGATGCGCCAGTTCGGGAAGGTCGAGATCCCACAGCAGGCCTTCATTGCCGCACTGAAAATGAACGACGATTGATTGATCCGGCCCTGCGCACTGTCACACTACGGCGTGAGGACTTCATAGCGGACCACGTCGAGTCGGTATCCAACCGGCACGTCAGCCGAACCGTCCGAGAGGTTGAGCGCTTGGCTGCTCGCTTCGCCCGACATTCGGCCGGTGACGCGGACTGGCGTGAAGAGTGTCTTGATCTTCAGCGGTTCGGGCAACTCAGTGACGATGAGCTGGTTTGGTGGCGGCGGCGGTACGTGGATACAGGCGCCAACATAGGGCACGAGCAGGAACGTCGTCATGCCGGCCTCAGAGAACGCGATCGGCAGCAGGTAGCCGTCGATCGTCACCATCACTCCGTCCAGTCCCGTGTTGATTTGCTGCTGTCGCCGTTCCATTTCCTCGCGCCACAGCACGTAATCCGAGAGGAGTGCATCGACGACGATGCCGCCTTGCGAGAATTTGCGCTCGTAGCGCTCCGCATCGGAGACGGTCTCTCGACGTTGTTCGCGATCCGCCTCGGTCATCTGACGTACCCAGAGGATCGTCTCGAGCTCGATGCGCTGCTCGAAATCAAGCGCGCTCATTGGGTCGGCCAGTGGTGGCAATTCAGGTCTCAAGTCGGACCAAGTGATCGGGCGTGCCAGATCGGCGAGTGCCCCGGTTGCCAAGAGCAACGCCTGCATGAGGACCAATGCTGCGCCTACGCCGGCAAAAAGCCTGCCAGCCACGCGGTGATTTGCGATCGGAAAAGTAGGCGACTGCGGCCGCGGCATTATCACTGGCACTCCATACCCAAATCGGTGTCGTGGCGGTCAAGCTACACGCCTGCCCTGCCGGCGGCCACCTGGAAGTTGGCGCACCGCCGCATGGAAGAGCGCAGCATGCTCAAGACGCCTTGATGCGGCTGGATGTCCTTTCTGCAAGGGCCCAGGCTCGCTTCGAGGTCGCTGCGTTGAGCGCCTGACGCTCAGCGCTCAACGCCCTGTTCGTCGTCGTTGACATCGGCCGCGTGCCCGGGCTCGTCCATGTCAGGTTCGAGTTCGTTCGGCTCGGTCTCCTCAACAACGGTGCCGCCACCAACTTTGAACACGTCTTCGACATCTGGCATGTCGTCGTCCGCGTCGTCTTCCAGGCGCGATGCACCGAGCTGTGCGAGCTGGGCACGCATGGTCCGCTCTTCGTCAGCCTCGCGGGCTGCAATCCGCGGCCGCGCATAGTGATCGTCGAGTTCGACATCATCGCGAAGTTCATAGGGTTGCGGGTCGCCGGGCCGGTAACCTGTCGTCTCCGTGGCGCTTACAAGCGTGCCAGCGGGCTCCAGGGTTTGACCACTGGCCTCGAGTTCCGCCCTGACGCGCGTTGCAGCCTTCTTCACCTCGGCATCGAGATCAATCTGGCTGCACAGGCCCAGCGTCACGGGATCTTGCGGAACGAGGTTGGCCGAATTCCAATGCGAGCGCTCCCGGATCTGCTGGATCGTCGGCTTTGTTGTTCCGACCAGCTTGATGATTTGGGCGTCGCGCAGTTCGGGGTGGTGCTTGATCAGCCACTGGATCGCATTGGGCCGGTCCTGCCGCCGTGACGTCGGGGTGTAGCGCGCGGCCTTCTTCGTCTTGATCGGGGGAAGGACGACTTTCGACTTCGACAGCTTCAGTCGATAGCTCGTGTCAGCCTCGCCGCGCCTGATCTCGTCGCGGGTCAACTCGCCACCCGTGATCGGGTCCTTGCCACGAATACCGCTCGCAACGTCGCCGTCGGCGATGCTCTTGATCTCAAGGATGTGCAACTGGCAGAGATCGGCGATCTGCTCGAACGTAAGGCTCGTGTTCTCGACCAACCAGACGGCGGTCGCCTTTGGCATCAAGGGTCTCATGTCGCTCATCGACGGCTCCTCATGCGCTGCGCGGTGGCAACAGCCTGAAATCGAACACGGTGTCGGGGATGCACGTGGTATAGGCGTGCCGACCGAGGGTTGCAATGCTTTCACCACTCAATGTCGGGTTCATCGTCACGGCTGGGCCGCCCTGCGTTCGGCAGCGAACGACGACAGGCGCGATCCGTCGCATGTCCGTCGCATGTCCGTCGCATGGAGTGTTGCAGGGTTGAGACCAAGGCTTCATTGTGCGACTGCGGTCGTTTTGTGCAATGCAGCAATTTGGCGGCTGCCGGGGCGCGTGACACTGGCCCGCATAAACTGGCCCGCATAAGGTGCATCCGACGTTTGGGGACCCCGTCAGAGCTTGGTTCTAAGCCCAGCGTCAGGTACGCAAGGCGAGGTGCTTTGGGACACCGAAGTCGGAACCGCAGCACGAGGCCGTTAGGAGACGTGAGCATGCGAATGGTCGACGTGGCGTCCAGCCCACACGTGTCCTACGCGTTCGAGGACCTCGAACTCGGCATGAGCGCCAGCTTCACCCAGGTGATTGAACGGTCTGACATCGACGCTTTCGCCAAGCTTTGCGGTGATTACAATCCGGTCCACGTCGATCCGGCTTACGCCGCCACGACGCTGTTCAAGGACTGCATCGCGCACGGGATCCTGACTGGCAGCCTCATCTCAACCGTGTTTGGAATGAAACTTCCCGGCGCTGGCGCGATCTACGTGTCGCAGACGTTCAACTTCCGAGCGCCCGTATATGCCGGTGATCGGATTACGGCGCACGTTGAGGTTATGGAGCTCTACCCCGCCAAGAGCCGGGTGAAATTCAAATGCTGGTGTACGAACCAGTCAGGACGGGACGTGCTTCTCGGCGAAGCCATCTTGATGGTGCCGCTGCGCAACGCTACCTCCTGACCACCCAATCCAGAGTACGCGCAGCGGGGTCTCGTTGGGGCGAAATCCCGGTTCTCCGACGCGCCGGCGGACGAACCGCATGATGAAGCTCGTGACCCGGCCCTATCGCGTGGCCCATGATCGAGCAGCAGGTCGGCAGGGTCCGCAGCGGCCGGAAAGCGCCTCAAGATGGTTGAGCACATGCGCGTTGTCCGCGATTTTCAGCCCGTCACTGCCATGCACCGAGGCCATGTCGTTGCCGTCGGTAACTTCGACGGGGTCCATCGCGGCCATCAGGCGCTGTTGCGCCGGGCGCTGGACATCGCAAAGGTGCGAAGGACCGGGGCCGGGGTCCTCGTCTTCGAGCCACACCCGCGCGTTTTCTTTCGGCCGGAGGAGTCTCACTTCGAGCTCACACCTCTGCCACGGAAACTCGAACTTTTGTCCGGGTATGGGATGCAACTTGCGGGTGTGCTGAGCTTCAATGCCGCACTCGCCAACCAGTCGCCAGAGGCCTTTGTCGAGCATGCTCTCATCGACTGGCTTGGCGTGTCCCACGTCGTGGTGGGGTACGATTTCTTCTTTGGCAAGAGCCGCAGTGGAACGCCTGAACTTCTGAAATCACTCGGTCTCATTCGCGGGTTCGGCGTCGACGTCGTCGCGCCCCAGGCCGAGGCTGGCGAACCGTTCTCATCGAGCGCGATCCGGGCCAAGCTCGCAGCGAGCGATGTGTCCGGCGCCGCCCATGACCTTGGCTCCTGGTGGCGCGTGACGGGGCCGGTCGTGGGCGGCGCGCAACGCGGCGGCCCGATGGGGTTTCCGACCGCGAACGTCGTCATGCCGAAGGGAACCTCGCTCGGGCACGGGATTTTCGCCGTTCGAGTCGCGGTCGACGGGGGCTGGCACTCTGGGGCTGCTTATCTCGGAACGCGCCCGACCTTCGATGACGGCAAGCCGGTGCTCGAAGTCTTTGTGTTCGATTTCGCCGCCAACCTCTACGGCAAGAGTCTCACCGTCGAATTCATTGACCATATCAGGCCGGATCGGAAGTTCGACAACGTGGACGCGCTTGTTGCGCAAATGGAGCAGGATTGTGCCCGTGCTCGGGCCATCCTCGCGGAGGCTCCGGCACTGCCGAATTTCACGCGATAGCCGTGGCACTATCAGAACAACAATGGTGCCCAGGGCCGGAATCGAACCAGCGACACTGCGATTTTCAGTCGCATGCTCTACCAACTGAGCTACCTGGGCGCCCGCTCCCTGCTTCCAACGCGCATGGCGATGGTGCTGTGGGTTCGGAGCCGGGCTTATAGTAACCGCGCTGGTCTCTGTCCAGGGATTTCCAATCCGATTTGCTGCATCGCGGCGGCGTCAAACCTGCCAAACGCCCGGGCGGCTTTAGCCAACGACGCCGGCCAAGCCGCAACCGCCCTCACATGCAACCCGCTTCGGCCTTGCGCGCGGTGACCCGAGACGTTAGCACCCGCCGGCCCGCCGTGTCGGACATGTCAACGATGGCCGCCCGGCGGGTTTTCCCTTCTTACCTGCGTGGTATGCAGAGAGTGAGACCCATGACCGACATCCAGCTGACATTTCCAGACGGCGCCGTGCGCAATTTTCCAAGCGGCATCACAGGCACCGAACTCGCGACGGGAATCTCGAAGTCGCTGGTCAAGAAGGCTGTCGCCATCGCTCTTGATGGAACCTTGCAGGATTTGGCTGACCCGATCGAACGGGATGGTGCCATCAGGATCGTGACGCGGACGGACGGCGAAGCCCTCGAACTGATCCGGCACGATTGTGCGCACGTGCTCGCAGAAGCCGTCCAGGCCCTTTATCCTGGAACCCAGGTGACGATCGGGCCGGTGATCGAGAGCGGATTCTACTATGACTTCGCGCGCGATGAGCCGTTCACGCCTGATGACCTGCCGATGATCGAGGCGAAAATGCGCGAGATCATCAAGCGCAATGCCCCGTTCACGAAGGAGGTCTGGGATCGCGACCGGGCGAAGGACCATTTCCAGCAGCAGGGCGAGGCCTATAAAGTCGAGCTGATCGACGCGATCCCGGCTGGCGAGGATGTCAAAATTTACCGCCAAGGCGACTGGCTCGACCTCTGTCGTGGCCCGCATATGACCTCGACTGGCCAGATCGGTGACGCTTTCAAGCTGACGAAGATCGCTGGTGCCTATTGGCGTGGCGACAGCCGCAACCCGATGCTGCAACGGATCTACGGCACCGCCTTCGCGGACAAGTCCGGGCTTGATGCCTATCTGCACCAGATCGAGGAGGCCGAAAAACGCGATCACCGCAAACTCGGCCGGGAGATGGACCTGTTCCATTTCCAGGAGGAAGGACCGGGCGTCGTGTTCTGGCATCCGCGTGGCTGGAGGCTCCACCAGGCGCTAACCAACTATATGCGGCGACGGCAGGTGGCGGCGGGCTATCAGGAGGTGAACGCACCGCAGATCCTCGACAAGTCGCTGTGGGAGACGTCCGGCCACTGGGACTGGTACCGCGACAACATGTTCACGACCGTCACCGAAGACGAGCGCCAGTTCGCGATCAAGCCGATGAATTGTCCCGGCCACGTGCAGATCTTCAAGCACGGGCTGCGATCCTATCGCGAACTGCCCTATCGGATTTCCGAGTTCGGTTGCGTCCACCGGTACGAGCCTTCGGGGGCGTTGCACGGACTGATGCGCGTGCGTGGCTTCACGCAGGACGATGCACACGTCTTCTGCACGGAAGACCAACTCGCAGACGAGTGCATGGCCATCAACGACCTTATCCTGTCCGTCTATCGCGATTTCGGCTTCGATGAGATCGTCGTCAAATTGTCAACCCGCCCGGAAAAGCGGGTTGGCACCGACGCACAATGGGACCGCGCCGAAGCAGTCATGCAGGACGTACTCGAGCAGATCGCGCGTGAGCGCGGCGGGGCGATCAAAACCGGAATCAACCCGGGCGAGGGCGCGTTCTACGGGCCAAAATTTGAATACGTCCTGCGCGACGCCATCGGTCGCGACTGGCAATGCGGAACGACGCAGGTCGACTTCAATTTGCCTGAGAGGTTCGGCGCCTTCTACATCGATCGCGACGGCGAGAAGCGCCAACCCGTCATGCTGCACCGGGCGATCCTCGGCTCGCTCGAGCGCTTTATCGGCATCCTGATCGAGAGCTACGCGGGCCATTTTCCGCTCTGGATCGCGCCGACGCAGGCAGTTGTCTGCACGGTCGTCTCCGAGGCGGACGCCTTCGCGCGCGAGGTTCAGGCGGCGCTTGCCGCCCGCGGTTTGGTGGCGAATCTCGACCTGAGGAACGAGAAAATCACGTACAAGGTGCGTGAGCACTCGCTGGCAAAGGTTCCGGTGATCCTGGTGGTGGGGCGCCGGGAAGCCGAGGAGCGCAGCATTTCGATCCGCCGTCTCGGAAGCCAGGCAACTGAGACGATGGCGCTCGAGGCAGCACTTGAACTCCTGGCGGGTGAGGCCGTGCCACCCGACCTCGCTCGTACTGCATCGGCCTGAAAAGACGACGTCATCTCCGGCGGACCAGCAGATGAGCGAGACCATGCCTGCCGAGCCGAGTGCGCAAGGTGCGACGAGTTCCAGTGCTCGGCCCGGCGACCATTCGGCTCATGTCGAACCGTCGCCCAGGTTCGACCCTACGGTTCCGCCGGTCGACCGGCTCAGCCGGCGGCAGCGGGCCAAGAACGCGCTCCGCCGCCTTCGCGAGCGCGTTCGACTGAAGTTTCCAGAACTGACTTATGCAAGCCCGGAGGACCCGTGGCTGCGCCGAGCTGTAATCCGCACGATCGAGCATCTCGCGGGCCGCAACTATTTCGTGAAGCCTTACGAAATCTGGATCCGGGAACACATTGCCCGGGGCTTGCCGATCATCCGTCCAATGCTCGGGCTGATCGAGATCGAAAGTGACATGCGCGGCCAATGGCCGCCCGCTGGTTACGACCCTGGCCAACCCTTCGTGATCGTCGCAAACCATCCGTTCGGTGTGCTCGACGGGATCAGCGCGCTGCGGCTTGCTGAAGAGCTCGGCCGCCCATTCAAGGTCCTGATCCATAAGGACCTTATGAAGGTTCGCGAGATCAAGGACTTCTGTCTGCCCATCGACTTTACTCCGACGAAGGAAGCGCAGGCCGCGAATATAAAGGTCCGCAACGAGGCGCTGCGGTTGCTGCGGGAGGGCCATACGATCGTGGTGTTTCCGTCGGGTGGCGTCGCGACGGCGCCGGCGCCGTTCGGCTTCGGACGCGCGATCGACCTGCCCTGGAAAACCTTCACTGCCCGAATGATCCTGTCGGCGCGGGCACAGATTGCCCCGCTCTATTTCCACGGGCAGTGCTCGCGACTTTTCATGCTGGTCTCACAGTTTGGGCCAACATTGCGGGCCGCGCTGCTGATCCGCGAACTGCGCGTCAAAGTCGGTTCGACCGTGAGAGGTGACATCGGACCGCTCGTCACGTTCGATGAGCTGACCTTGGCTGCTGGCAACGATCGCAAGGCTGTGACGGACTATCTGTTCGACCGCGTTCACGCCATGGCCGACCGCCCCGTCGATGTGATCCGCGCAGACCAGAAGCGCCTGCCCAAGTGGTTACAGGAGTGACCGTCGTGCAGTTGCTGATGAACACAAGGGGCTGAACGTAATGACAACACCGACGCGCCGCGGACTTCGCCCTGGCCAGACGCTCGTGGTTGCGAGCCACAACCCCGGCAAAGTCCGCGAAATCGAAGATCTCGTTGCACCGTTCGGCCTGAGCGCGGTCTCGGCGGGCACACTGGGTCTGCCCGAACCTGACGAGACCGAGACGACGTTCACCGGCAATGCAATCCTCAAGGCGGTCGCTGCCGCACGAGCAAGTGGGCATCCTGCCTTGTCGGACGATTCAGGCCTTGAGGTCGAGGCTCTCGGCGGCGCGCCCGGAATCTATTCGGCGCGTTGGGCTGGGCCAGAAAAGGACTTCGGCAAGGCGATGGCAAAGGTTGCAGCCGAGCTTACAGTGCGCCACGCCTGGACCCATCCCGGGCCGCGCGCGAACTTCACGTGTGCACTTTGTATTGCGTTTCCGGATGGGACGCATGACGTGTTCGAGGGGCGCGTGTTCGGCCGGCTCGTTTGGCCGCCGCGGGGCTCGCGAGGGTTCGGTTATGATCCGATGTTCGTCGCCGACGGTTATGATCGGACGTTCGGCGAGATCGAGACAGCCGAGAAGCATGCCGTCAGCCATCGAGCGCAAGCGTTCGCATTGTTTGAAGCCCAGTGCCTGCGGCGCGATGATCAGGCGACGTGAACCGCACGCCGATTGTGCAGGACGCGCCCTGCTTGTCTGCCGATTGATCGTCGGTCCGGAGGCCTCATCAAGGTGTCAGCTTCACATGTGAAAGATGGTGGCGCGCGCCTGGTGTTGATCGATGAGGCGCACGCCCTTGAGGCTCTGCAAGCCGGGCAACGAAACCCGGACGATGTTGGCTTCGGCATCTATCTCCACTGGCCATTCTGTGCGGCCAAGTGCCCGTACTGCGACTTCAACTCTCACGTGCGCCACGGCGGCATCGACGAAGCATCATTCGTCGCGGCCTACCTTGCCGAGATCGACCGTTGGGCAGCAACGCTCGGGCCGCGCCGGATCACGTCCGTTTTCTTCGGCGGGGGCACGCCCTCGCTGATGTCGCCGCAGGCTGTCGCCATGCTGATTGAGCGTCTCGATCTCTGCTGGGGCCTCGGTGAGGGGGTTGAGATCACGCTCGAAGCGAATCCAACGAGCGTCGAGGCCAATCGTTTCGCTGGCTACAGGGCGGCCGGTGTCAACCGGGTTTCACTCGGGGTCCAGGCCTTGCGTGACAAGGACCTTGCCGCGCTTGGGCGCCTGCATTCGGCCGATGAGGCGCGGGCGGCGGTCGCGGTTGCGATGCGGTCGTTCGACCGTGTGTCGTTCGACCTGATCTATGCGCGCACAGGTCAGACGATCGCCGATTGGCGCGCCGAACTCGCGGAAGCCCTCGATCTCGCAGCTGGTCACCTCTCACTCTACCAGCTGACGATTGAGCCAGAGACACCGTTCGCCGCCCTGCATGCGGCAGGCCGCCTCTCGATCCCCGACCCCGAAGCCGCCGACGCGCTCTATGTGCTGACACGAGAGATGACCGAGGCCCGCGGTCTTTCGATCTACGAGATCTCGAACCACGCGCGCCCTGGCGAGGAAAGCCGCCATAATCTCCTCTACTGGCGTTATGGCGAATATGTTGGGATCGGGCCAGGTGCCCACGGCCGCCCGATCATCGACGGGGTGCGGGTTGCAACGTCAACCGAGAAGAACCCTGAGCGCTGGCGCGACCTCGCGGCGCGTGGTGATTTGGACCTTGAGCTGCGAGAGCCTTTGAGTGCGGACGCGGTGGCTGACGAGGTACTTCTCATGGGCCTCAGGCTCCGCGAGGGTGTCGACCTCAAGCGCCTGGCTCGCCTCGGTGGCGTGCGCCCGTCGCCGAGTGTCATGGACGATCTTGCAAGCCAAGGTCTGATCGAGTCTCCAGACCGTGCGCGGCTTCGCGTGACCGAGCAGGGCCGCTTCGTTCTCAACCGGATCGTGCTCGCGCTTTCCGAGAGCTTCGAGCCGGAGCTGAATGGTCAGCGGCTTGGGCCGCTGCCGGTGGCGCGGTAAATCCCGATCCCGGGAGACCGACGATGGTCGCGCCGCTCGGCCGTGCGCCGGGCGCGATGTCGCGTTTCCACGGGGGCCGGCAGACGGTCTCGCAGTCGAGCAGCATGCGATCGAACTCTGCCCGGACCCAGTCCCGGAATGCCATCACTTTCGGTCTCGTCTCGGTTCCCGCGGGGCAAAGGAGCCAGAAGGCGCGTTCGCTCGGGATCAGGATGTCGAAAGGCGAGATCAAGCGCCCGACGCGCAAATCGTCGTAAGCGAGTGTACGCGCGCAGAATAGAACGCCCGCACCTTCGACGGCAGCTTCGAGCGCGTGGTCTGAGCTGTTGAAGTGCAACGTCCGGACGATGTCGGCATTGGGTAGCCCTGCAGCGGCGAACCAGGTCTCCCAGTTCGGAGCGCCCACCAGGCTTTGCGTTGAATCATCGACAATAAGCGTCGTGCGCAGGAGGTCTGAAGGCTCACGCAGTCCACCCAATTCCTCGATGAGGCGAGGGCTTGCCACGGCAAGCGCGACGATGTCGACCAGTTTCTCGGCGTGTAGGTCCGGGAACGAGCGCTGCGCCGAATTCCTGATCGTCACGTCGACGTCGCTCGCCTCGAACTCGACGAGGACTTGCGTTGAGGAAATGCGCGCGTCGATGTCAGGGTTGGCGGTGAGGAAGCGATGCAGGCGCGGTGCGAGCCATTTCGCCGTAAATCCGGGCGGCGCGCTTACGACCAGGACGCGGTCATTGCGGATGCGTTCGAGGCTATGCACCGCTTGGCGCAACTGTGCGAACGCTGCGTGGGTGCCGGGGTAGAGCATCCGGCCCGCTTCCGTGAGCTCGATGGCGCGTGGCTTGCGGTTGAACAACTTCACGCCGAGGAAATCTTCGAGCCCCTTGATCTGGTGGCTGAGAGCCGCCGGGGTGACATGCAGCTCATCGGCCGCACGGCTGAAGCTCAGGTGCCGGGCTGTCGCCTCGAAAGCGCGCAGGGCATTGAGTGGCGGCAGAAGCTCGGCCATGTTGAGCTTTCCTCATCTTTCAATTGAGAATTCGTCGTTTGCGGCGGTGCAACGGCTCCCATATATCTCGCACAACGAAGAAAACAAAGACGACAAACAAACAAAGATGACATGAGGATTACTTATCATGAGCACCACCAGAACTCTGGTCCGCCCCGCCCTTCCGACGCAGGCCGAGATTGATCGTCTCGTCGCGAAGGGCCGCGTCGAGCGGGCGCAAGCCTTCCGCGCCGCCGTGGCGTCGCTTGTCGGCAACGCAAATGAGGTGGAACCAGCGCGTGTTCCTGCGGCATCAATGGTCAGAGCCTGACGGACCCACGTCTGAGAGGGCCGACGTGCCATCGTGTCGCCGAGAGTTGAGATGAGCCGCATGTGAGGCCCGGGAGCAATCCCGGGCCTTTGTCTTGTCCGCGGGGCTCTGCATGTCTCGGCCGTCGAACCCGGACGCGCAGGCGCGACGGGCGGTGTGAGCCAGGGTGTCGATCGATCACGCTGATCTGTCTGAACTTTCGTTTGCCACCTTCGCTGTTTGACGCGGGCGACCGTTACGACTACCGCGTCATGCACGCTGCGGCGGTGCCGCCAGACGCGCACCGATAAACCGATCCCGGAACGGCACAACGATGCTTCGAAAGCTCTACAATTGGGTCATGCACCTCGCCGCGCACAAGCGGGCGGGCACTGCACTGTTCGGTGTGTCATTCGTCGAGAGCTCGTTTTTTCCGATTCCGCCGCATGTGATGCTGATCCCGATGGTTCTCGCGGATCGGTCCAAGGCATGGCGCTACGCGGCGATCGCAACGGTCGGTTCCGTGCTTGGCGGGATCGGTGGTTATCTCATCGGCTATCTGCTGTATGAGAGCGTCGGCGTCGCTGTGCTGGAAGCTTATGGTGCGCAAGAGAAATTCGACGCGTTCAAGGAGCAGTACAATGAACTCGGCGCCTGGATCGTGTTCTTTTTCGGCGTCACGCCCTTCCCCTACAAAGTCATCACGATCGCGAGTGGCGCGACCGCGCTCGATCCGGTTGTCTTCACGCTTGCAAGCATTGCATCGCGGGGGCTGATCTTTACGGTAATCGCCGGGCTGCTTTACGCGTTTGGCCAACCGATTCGTGCTTTTATCGAGCAGCGCCTGGGCCTCGTGACGACCGTATTCATCGTGCTGCTGTTCGGTGGTTTCGCGGCGATCCGGTTTCTGCTTTGAAGCCGTGAAGGCGCCGCTGATCCAGTCGTCAGGTTGGCTTGCGCGCACCATGATCGTGGGGGTCTGCAGGTTCAGTCATGGCAGAGAGTGTCAAAAGGCTCACCCAAGCGGACGGTTACGCCGCAGGCAGCACGGTGTTCATCGGCTCCGCCGCCGCAATCCTGACGGCGCTCGCCTTTGAACACGTGGGCGGCTATGCACCCTGTCCGCTCTGCCTGATCCAACGTTACGCGTACTATGCAGCCGTACCAGCAAGCTTCGTCGGCCTGATCGCAATTGCAGCGCAGGCACGCATGCTCGGCGGAGTGATATTCCTGATCGTCGGCTTGCTCTACGTGGCGAATACCGGTCTCGGCATCTACCACTCGGGCATCGAATGGGGCTTCTGGCCTGGTCCCGATACGTGTGACACGGCGGCTCAACCACTAGCAGCGACCACGCAGGGGCTGCTGCAGTCGCTTCAGGCCAATGCGGTCGTCAGTTGCAGCGAAGCGCCGTTCCGTTTCCTCATGCTGTCTTTCGCCGGTTGGAGCGCTGCAATTTCTGCCGTCTTTTCGGCGCTCGCTCTGTCGACCGCAAACGTCAACCTCGACGTTGGGCGGCGCTGATCAAGGCTCAGAACCGGCTGGCGAAATGGCGACGGCGCCGAGCTCAACCGGGCTGAAATCGGGCTTGGCGCCGCACGGCCACCGGTGCTTGCTAGGTCCTTTACAGTCGCCCCGCACAAGCGGCTTATCCACAGTCAATGGCTTTTTCTCCCGCTCGCCGCGCAACGGTCAAGTTGTTGTCACGAAGCAACGGTTTATTCTCCGTATCGCGAACGCAGCGAGAACTCGGGGTGGTTGCTCCGGCGAAGTCAGCTGAAACATCGCGATATCGTAAGGGTTTGGTTGGCGTTTCCAGTGTGTGGCGTTTGGATCGTATGCGTACAGCGTTGATTGGTCACTTCAGGCCCGTTTCGGGAAACAGCGTTGCTGAGTTCGTCAGTTGCGTGTCGGTGCTCAAGTCGGTCGTTGAGGCGAGCCCGCGTTGCGTCCTGCGGGAGAGTTTTCGTACCGCCTCGTCGCGGAAGTTGGATGCCCGTGCGAACCGCATTCGGGAAAGATTGAGTGTCATGAGGCCCGCGGGTCCAATGGTTGAGTAACGCGTTGGCTGCCTCTCGCGTGTCTGCGTTCCGTGTTCTCGAGTTTCCTGGTGTTCTGCGTTGCAAGCGTTGTGCGTTCAGGTCCCGAAGTTCAAGTTCCGAGAGTTTCAAGTACCCAGAGTTTCAAGTTCCCAGATTTCAGGTTCCCAGAGTTTCAGGTTCCCAGAGTTTCGGGTTCCTACGGTTCCGAGTTCTGCGTGTCGTTTGGTCTCGCGTTCTGAGTAGGAGTTGCGTTGAGTTGGGGCGTCTTCAGCGCCTGCGTCCCACGTGCATCATCACTACGTTTGGCCCGCCGGCGTTCTGCGTGTCTTGTTCTGCGTCGGGCCACCAGCGTCCAACAGTGTCAGGTTGTTGTTCGACAGCCTTGTCAGACAGTATCGGAGTGTCGAGCCATGCAGCGTTTTCGTGTCGTCCCCCCCGCTCCAGCGCGCGCTGTGCCGCAAGCGGTCGAGCCATCCTGGCTCCCGGTCGGAGGTTTTGCTGAGGCCCTGCTTGCGCGGATGACGGTCGTTCCTGACGAACCGACTTTGCCTGAGGTGCGCACGAAGGCCGCGCGCTCGACCCGCGATTTGCCGCGCGCTGCGTGAGTGACGCGGCGAAGGTCCGCCGGATGAAGGCCGGCTCGACCGTACCGGTGTCGTGAGTTTGGCCCGCCGTCTTCGATGGCAGGCCCAAGAGTTGGCAGGCGTTGCGGGTGTGTGGTCGAGGCCGCGACCCGAAGCGGCACATTGACCGGTTGTGCGTAGTGCCAGTAGGGCACCTGTGACGTCTGCCGCCCCCGTTTCGCGTGCATCCGTAGAGTGGTTCACAATTCCCATGTTCCGAGGTTCGCCGGTCGCTCGACGCTTCCCCATTCGGCGTGCGCTCGCATTTTTCGCGATGACGGCAAACCAACCGACGCGCTCGCGGCATTTCGCGTGATGATGAGGAGCCGGCAGATCGATTGGTCAGCGGCGGTAGACCAGATTGCCAAGCATCGGTGCCGTTCACGAGCCTCGCGACGCACTGCTTGCCGGTGGGGATGCAATGTCAAGCTCGTCAGCCTGAGTGTGTAGCGCCCGATTTTCCGGAGCCCGGGCGTCTCCATCCTGGTGGCTGTCTTCGCTCGGCCTTCGCTCCAGCCCATACGGTGCAACGAGACGCCAGACGTGCTCCGGCACCATGGTTCGCATCCGACGGGGCGCATGCCGCCGCAGGTGCAGCACCGTCTCGATCGCCTTCATCTCGACCCTTGCGCGCGCGAATTCGAGGCCGCGGGGTCCGATGCGCGGCATGAACCAGGCGACGATTGGGCGAACCCAGCCAGGCATCTTGCGCAGTGGCAGCCCGCCCGCTGCACGCTCTGTGTTCGCGAGAAAGCCCTCGACCGCGTTCGCCCGGCGGCCACCCGTTTCCGGCTTCGAGATCTCGATCCGTGCGCCGAGTGCGTCCAGCATCGCCCGCCCGCGCGCATTGCGCACGATGAGCCACTGCTGTCCCGTTCCACCCATGTAACCAACTGTGATGTCGGCCAGCCGGTTGGTATAGTCGACGCACGTGCGACAGGTGAGCGGGAAGAAGTCCGAGGGCAGGTTGGAAAGCGGCAACATCAAAAACGGGATCAGTTTCTGGCGCCCGTCCGCAAACCGAAGCTCGACGTGGTAGTCGGCCCTGAACTCAAGGTAGGTGATCGTCTCCGGCTCATCGGACAGCAGTGCCAGGAACTGATGAAAGCGCTCGGTCGTGGTGTTGTCCGAGCACGGTGTGCCGATGACGTGGAGCGTATCGAGTTGAAGGTCCGCCTCCAGTGCGCGCAGTGCATAGACCTGACAGGGGATCGCAACAACGGCGAGCCGCCGTAGCCCTCGCGCAGCGGCATATTCCACGGCAGCCATGATGGGCGCATATCCCATCCGCATGCCGCGACATGCCGCGAGATCCTCAGCACGCTCAACGATTGCCGGGACTGGCCGCCAACGATCCTCCGGGTGCGGCGCCATGGCAATGACGGCGTCGACTTTTCCAGCGCGAAGCAGGTCGGCAGCGAGTTCGGTTGTGATGCCTGTCCACTGCGCGCCTTCGCTTGGCGATTTGAGCCGCGCACGGATCATCATTTGGACCACGCCGAAATGGGCTTCGTCTGAGGCCGCTTCTGGGCTGGCGCTGCGACCGTGTACCCGAGCTTCTGCTTGACGGTAGTCCGGCGTGATGAACTGGCATGCCTTGGCGCAGGCAGTCGGATCTGCCATGCGCGAGACGCCGCAATCCGTGCACAACCCACGATGAGGTGCGGCACGGACGTCGATCGGTTGGTCGCGATAGATGATGAAGGTCGGCGCTGACAACATAATGTGCTAGTACCCGCTTTGCGCAGTTCGTGGTCCACTCTCGTCAGACGCCGAAGCGAACTACGGACAGCAAAGGGTACGAGCAAATATTGGATCTCGTACCGCTTTTCAATCAGTCGTTCCTGGCAGGCGCGTATGGCGGATGGTGCAGGGACTCTGGTCGGCGGGACGAGCGTGCCTCCCCTGCGCATCACTGTCGAGCCTTACGTTAGTGCCACTGCGATTGCCGTGTTCTGGTCCCGACCGGGGCCCTCACTCTCCGGCTCTCGCACCTGACCTGCGATGGTGCGACCTGTGATCGCGCAAACGTGTTGACTGAGTCAGCAAGCGATGAGGCCAGACTTGGCCAGCGCAGGTCTTAAGCGGGCAATTCGAGCGAGGTCGACCATGGACGCTAGTGCAGCCAAGTGCCCCGTCGCCCATCACCAGAGCCCGGACGGCAAGCCAATCGTCGCGGTGACGGGTGCCAGCCGCGGCATCGGCCATGCGATCGTGCGCAAATTTCACAACGCCGGCTGGGAGGTCGTGACGCTCGCACGCACGCCCTTCTCGAATGTGTGTCCCTGGGCCGAGGGCATTGTGAAACACGTTCAGGCCGACCTCGCCGACCCTCGTTCGGTTGAGACGGCCATTGGTCAGCTCAGCGAACGGATCGGGGACCGCGGGCTCTCAGCGCTCGTCAACAACGCGGGGATCTCGCCAAAAGACGTTGGCGGCCAAAGGCTCGGTGCCATGGCCACCACACCTGACGTCATGCAGCACGTCTTGATGGTCAACCTGATTGCGCCGCTGATGCTGACACGCGGGTTCGCCGATCGGCTGGAGCGCGCCCAGGGCGCCGTCGTCAACGTGTCGTCGATCGCAAGCTTCAGGATCCATCCTTTCGCAGGCGCCGCCTATGCCACATCGAAAGCGGCGCTGTCTGCGATGACCCGGGAGCTTGCATTCGATCTCGGGCCGCGCGGCGTTCGTGTAAACTCCGTGGCCCCTGGCGAGATCGAGACGTCGATCCTTTCGCCTGGGACAGACGAGGTGGTGCGCCAGCAAGTCCCGATGAAGCGGCTCGGGAGCCCCGAAGAGGTTGCCGAGGTCGTTTTGTTTCTTTGTTCGGGCGCGGCCTCTTATGTCAACGGAACGGAGATCCATATAAACGGCGGCCAGCATGTCTGATCGAGCATGTCTGATCGGGCACGTTTGATCAGCTCCTGATCAAACACCTGGAGCTCAATCCGCCCTCCGTCTTCCGGGACCATCCGCAATGGGATCCTTCCTCGACCTTGCGCTGGCGAACCTGTTGTCGCCGGCCGTACTGTTCTTCGCGCTCGGTGTGTCTGCGGCACTTTCGCGTTCCGATCTCGCGATCCCGGAATCTATCGCCAAGGGCATGGCGCTCTATCTGATGATGTCGATCGGCTTCAAGGGCGGAGCCGCTGTCGCGCAATACGGGATTGACGCAACCCTGCTTGCTGCGGTCGCAGCTGGGATCGTGTTGAGCGCGCTAACCCCACTCATCGCTTATGCGATGTTGCGGACCACGAGCCGCCTTTCGGCTGTCGATGCGGCGGCGGTCGCAGCCCACTATGGCTCGATCTCGATCGTAACCTTCCTCGCCATGGTCCAGACCTTGACGAACGCCAACATGCCCTATGAGGGGTTCATGGTCGCCGTCGCAGCTGCCATGGAGACGCCAGCGATACTCGTCGCGCTCTACCTCGCCCGGCGGCCGGGGAACGGGGCCCGGTCGGCTGCTGAGGGAGCGCAAGCTTTTGATGGTGCCTTGGTGCGCGAGATCGCCCTGAATGGTTCGATCGTCATGCTGATTGGTGCATTCGTCATCGGCATGATCACGGGCGAGCGCGGCTTGACATCGATCGCGCCCTTCATCGTGTCTCCGTTTCAGGGCGTGTTGTGCCTGTTTCTGCTCGATATGGGCGTCATTGCCGGGCGTGGATTGATGGAAGCACGCCGCAGCCTGAGCCCGTCGGTGATCGCCTTCGCCATCTATATGCCCTTGATCGGCGCTGGGCTCGGTGCAATCGCCTCTGTTCTTGTCGGGCTCTCGACGGGCGGGGCTGCGCTGTTGATCACGCTGGCTGCCAGTGCGTCCTATATCGCGGTGCCGGCGGCCATGCGGATCGCACTACCAGATGCGCGACCGTCGATCTACTTGCCGCTGTCACTCGGGCTGACGTTCCCGTTCAATCTGACGATCGGGATTCCCATCTACCTGTCGGTGGCAACGCTTGTCAGCTGATGCAGCTCGGAGCGCAACGATGCAGATGCATGCAAAGAAGCGGATCGAAATCATGGTCGAGGCCCCGTTGATGGGCCGGGTGATTGCAATCCTCGATGCCAATGGGGCGACGGGTTACTCCGTTCTGCCGGTCCTTGCGGGGCGGGGCCTCGATGGCAGCTGGCATCGCGATGGCCTTGTCGGCCGCGTGGGTTCGGTCGTGCAGGTGTTCTGCATTGTTGATGAACGCCGCGTCGATGAACTGCTGGAGCCAATCTTCAAGCTCGTCTCGAAGCAGATCGGGATCGTCACCGTCTCTGATGTTCAAGTCATCCGCTCAGAGCATTTCTGAGACGCGCGGCCGACGGACGGGGTCCTGGACAAACTTTGGTGCTGCTGAGGTTTGCTGGTATGATCGCGCCCTAGTAAGCCATTGTTTTGACGATTAAAAAGCAATGATCCTCGTGTCTGTTTCCGATCAGAAGTCCCTGGAATGCGGGTGTCGACGATGGTGCAGGGACTTCTGATCATCGGTATGAGATGCGAACGCGCAGGAGCTTGTTCATTGCGGCCGGAGGGTGTTGTCCATCCGGCCCGAACTGCCAAGGCTGTCGTTTCCACACAAGCGGCGCGACCCGACCGCTACCGCATCGCCTTGATGTCCTGGGCGACCTGACGCGCTCCGGCGAGCATCCAGCCCTGCTCCGACCCGACAAAGAACATCGTTACGCCCAGGGCGTTGAGTTCGCGCGCGGACGCCGTCGTCGGCAGGAATGTCATGAAGCACTTCCCGTGCTTCTTGGCAGAAATGCCGACCCTGCGCATCATTTCACGGACGGCCGGGTCGGCTGCGTCCGTTTTGCCGAGGCAGACCGCCATGTCCGCGGGGCCAACGAAGACGCCATCGATACCCTCGACCGAACAGATTTCGTCGATCGCAGCAACCGCTTCGGGTTCCTCGATCTGCGCGATCACGACCGTCTCGCGGTTGCTTTGCTCCAGGAGTTCGCCCATGCCGCGCGTTGCGTAGTTCGCCCATCGCGTCGAGCCGGCGAAGCCGCGGCCGTAGTGACCAAAGCGTGACCATTTCGCGATGTTTCTCGCCTTCTCGGCGGTGTCGACGTGCGGCACAACGACGCCGACTGCGCCTGAATCGAGCGCCATCAGAAGCTGTTCTTGTGTGCCAGCCGGCACCCTGACCAGGGCTGGAAGGCCTTTCGCCATTGCGAGCGCAAGGCTTGCATCCATTCCGCGACGGTCGAACGGCGAATGCTCACCGTCGAGGCAAACGAAATCCAGGCCCGAGAGGGCGAGAACCTCCATGAGCTCGTAGGCCGGCGTCTTGACGAACGTGCCGGAGAGCAATTCGCCCGATAGCATTCGGTCGCGAAGGTGGCGTTCGGTCATTCGAGGGTCCTCCCGTGTTTCTCTCGTTTCGGCGGATTGGGCGCAGTCACGCTGAAGCCAGCACGCTGGGATTGACCAGGGTTTCAGGGCCGAGGCTGCCATCGAGCGCTGCAAGAATGTTCTCAGCCGTCGCGCGCGCCATGCGCTCGAGTGCCTCGGCCGTGTTGGCCCCCGCGTGCGGCGCCAGGATCATTGAGTCGAGCGCGAAAAACGGATGATCGGTGGGCGGCGGCTCGACCTCGAACACGTCGGTTCCAGCGCCTGCGATCCGGCGCTCCCGCAGAGCATCGGCCAAGGCGAGCTCGTCGACGATCCCGCCACGCGCGCAGTTGATGATGATCGCGTGCGCGGGCAACGCGGCGAGTTCTAGCCGGCCGATCAGACCGCGGGTCTCAGCTGTCAATGGAACGTGCAGTGTGAGGACGTCGGTGCGCGGCAACGCAGCGCGAAAATCGCCGACAAATTCGCAGCCGATGGCTTCGGCGCGCGCTCTGGTCAAGGCCGCATCCCAGCCCATGACTTGCAGGCCTAGCGCGCGCAGCACCGGGACGAGTGCTGCCCCGATCCGGCCTGTCCCGATCACGAGCGCCCTTCGCCCCGACAGGTCGTTGCCCGAGAGGCGCGATCGGATGTGGAATTCGCCAGCCCGCGTCGCGCGGTCGAGCGGAATGGCCTTTTTGACGAGTGCGAGCATCATCATCAGCGTCTGCTCGACAACTGAAATCGTGTTCGCGTTGGCGGTGATTGCGACCGGGATGCCGCGCGCTGTGCAGGCTTCAACATCGATGTTGTCCGTTCCAACACCGTGCTTGGCAACAACGCGCAGCCGCGCAGCGCCTGCGATGGCCGTCGCTGGCAGCGGCACGATGCGAACACCGATGGCGTCGGCGTCGCGACAGGCAGCATGGATTGCATCGACCGGTGTTCCAGCAGCAAGCTCGACGACCTCAACGCCCGGTTGGGCAGACAACGTCTCTCGCGCGCACGGATGCATCGGTTCTGTCAGGACGACTTTCGGCATGGGGGGACATCAGTCCGTTCTGGAGATAGTGGGCGCGTGCGACCGCAGGTCGGCGGGGGGCTGAACTAATAGATCGCTGGTTCGCCGATCGGGGAACCGAACTGCGTCTCCAGGAAATCGAGATCGCAGCCCTCATTCGCCTGCTTGATGTGGCGTGAGAACATCCATCCATAGCCACGTTCAAACCGCGCCGGAGGGGCCTGCCAAGCGGCCCTGCGCGCCGCTAGGACGTCTTCGCCCACTTCGAGATGGATGCGCCGTGCTGCCACGTCGACGGTGATGAGATCGCCTGTCTGGACGAGTGCGAGGGGCCCGCCGACATAGGCTTCAGGGGCAACATGCAGGATGCATGCGCCATAACTGGTGCCAGACATGCGCGCATCAGATATGCGGATCATGTCCCGGACGCCTCGCTTCAAGAGCTTCGTCGGTATCGGCAACATTCCCCACTCCGGCATGCCAGGGCCACCGAGTGGACCGGCATTGCGCAGCACCAGGACATGGTTCGGCGTGACGTCGAGTGTTTCATCTTCAGCGGCCGCCTTGATGTCGGCATAGCTGTCGAACACGAGCGCTGGCCCGGTGTGGTGGCGCAGATGCGCGGCGCAAGCGCTTGGCTTGATGACGCAGCCATCTGGGGCCAGGTTGCCTTTCAGAACGGCGAGCGCACCCTCTTCGTAGATCGGGTTATCCAGCGGCCTGATGACGTCATCGTTGTAGGTGTCCTGCCCGAGATGCGCCGACCACGGCCTGCCGCTGACCGTCATCGCCTGCCCGTGCAGTTTGTGCCCGAGCCGGGTCATGAGCGCTCTGAGGCCTCCAGCGTAATAGAAGTCTTCCATCAGATAGCGATCGCCGCTCGGTCGTACGTTGGCGATGACGGGAACCTCTCGGCTCAGCCGGTCGAAATCGTCGAGCCCGATCGTGACGTCAGCCCGGCGTGCCATCGCAATCACATGGATGATGGCGTTGGTTGAACAGCCCATCGCCATCGCCACCGTAATCGCGTTGTGGAATGCAGCTGATGTCAAAATCTGTTGGGGCACGAGGTCGTCCCACACCATGCCAACGATGCGCCGGCCGCAGGCTGCTGCCATGCGAATATGGCCCGCATCGGCAGCCGGGATCGAAGATGTTCCCGGGATGCAGAGCCCGAGTGCGTCAGCGATCGCCGTCATCGTCGAGGCTGTGCCCATGGTCATGCAATGCCCGTAGGACCGAGCGATCCCGACTTCCATCTCGAGCCAGTCCTGGTCTGCGATCGTGCCGGCACGGCGCTCGTCCCAGTACTTGAACGCATCGGAGCCAGATCCGAGCGTCTTGCCTTTCCAGTTCCCTCGCAGCATGGGACCGGCCGGCAAGAAGATCATCGGCACACGCGCGCTGATCGCGCCCATGATCAGGCCGGGGGTCGTCTTGTCGCATCCGCCCATCAGGACAACACCGTCGATCGGGTGGCAGCGGATGAGTTCCTCTGTCTCCATGGCGAGCATGTTGCGATAGAGCATCGTCGTCGGCTTGACGAAGTTCTCGGCCAGCGAGAGCGCAGGAAGCTCGATCGGGAACCCTCCGGCCTGCAGCACGCCGCGCTTGACGTCGTCGATCCTCGACTTGAAGTGGGCATGGCAAGGCTGGATGTCCGACCAGGTGTTGATGAGGCCGATGATCGGCCGGCCGGTCCAGTCTTCGGGCGCGTAGCCCATCTGCATGATGCGCGAGCGGTGGCCGAACGAACGCATGTCGTCGGGGCCGAACCAGCGGTTCGATCTGAGGTCTTTCGGTGATTTTTTGCAGTCCTTCGGCGCGGCCATGGCGTCTCCCCGTCGGCGGCCCGGATCGGTGGGCTCTTTCCAACACTTTGGCTGGCAGTGCGCGATTAGGAAAGGCGCGTCGTGCGAGGGCTGACCGCCGATCGGTGCACGGGCGAGGATTGGCTTACCAGCAGGTGCGGTCGAGCCGCCGGCACGCTTGGGCAATTCCATCGTCGCAGGCGTCGGCCAGGCGCTGGCAGCGCGTGCCGACGCCGTACTGATCGCGGTTCCAATCGCGGCTAGATCGATCCCGGTCAGACCTTGGATTGTCCCATCGAGGCCGGGCTTCGAGCCGCGATTGCCGCGCCTCGCGCGCTTCGAAACGCCGCTGACGATCGCGTTCGAGCCACTCTGCGATCGCTCTATCGCGCTCGCTCAAGTGCCGCGAGCGGTCATCGAACCGGCGCTGACCGGGGCCGCGATCGTCGAACGCGCGATCACTGGTGCTGCGCCGGTCATTCGCGCCTGCGCGACCGTCGTCTCCATCCTGCTCACGATCGAGCCGGCGTTGCGCCGAGCGGTCGCCGAAGGCGTCGTCCGGGATGCGATCAACTGAGCGCGGTGCTGCCGGCCGCCTCTGCTCCTCACGCGCAATCTCCTGCGGATCGCGGGGCTGAACGCGCGGCGCAGGCGTTTGTGCGGCCGGTTCCCTTGCGGTTTCCCGCGGGGTGCGCGCCGTCGACCTTGGCTCGGACGCTGACGCGGTGCCCGCACGCCCATTTTGCCCATCCGCATCCGGCTCTGGCGCGCGGGCGTTGAGTGCATCTTCGTCGGGATCACCGAAGATTGCTCCGGGAACGCGCCGCGTCGACTGCCGGGGCGGTGTCGTCTCGGCGGTTTGCGCAGTACGAGCGGGCTCTGCCGCGTCGGGAGCCTGCGCTCGATCCTGCCTACGATCTGGCGCCGGGCTCAGCGGTGCCGCCTCCTGTCTCCGCCGGCCGGCTGGTGCAGACGTCGTTGGCGCGGTCGGCGCATCGGCAGCTGGTGCCGGGGTCGTCGCGGCTCCGCCCGCTTGAGTTTCGGGCACAGGTGTTGCGAACTTCGCTGTCCGATCAGCGAGCGTGATCCCACCCGACGATGGTTCTGGCTGCCGTGGCTGGCGCGTCTTTGGCGTGGACTGTTCGTCTCCTGGTGATCGACGGCCAGCCGTGCGCTCGGGATTGGGCGTTGGCCCGGGAGGCACGGCGATCGCGGCCGGCTCACTGCTTGGGCCGTGCGGTTGATTGCTGGCGTTGGCCTGATGCTGATCGCCAGGGGGCTGATCACGCTGTGGATCTTGCGCATTGGGATCGACCACTGCGGCCGAACCGCCGATGGCATCGCTCTGAGTGACTGGCTCAGAACGGTTCAGGATCTGGAGTTGGGCAACCTCTCGCGCTACCGGCTGGGCACCATTGCCTGGGCTGCGATCGTTGGCGAAAAGCTGAAAGGCGCGCTCCGCTGACTGCGTCGTCGACGTCGAGGGCAAAAGCCAAAGGAGCGAACCGCCGACAACCGCAGCGGCCATGGCAGCGAACGCTGCGTGCCCGAAGCCACTGCCCGGCGGCGCTTTTATAGGGTCCAACAATCGATCCACGATGCCAACTCCTCGCTGGGAGGCCAGCTTTGCGCGGTCATCGTGCGCTGATGCCCTTCGGCGCCTGAACGCCACTGGAACCTTCCCGTCGACCGCCGCGATGATCAGAATAAGAAGTCGGCATCGACACTCCGTCGAGCCTGCGGCGAAACCATGGTTATGGGCTCTGACGGGTGGAAGAAACTGCTGCTTCGATCAGGCGGATTGCGTCTGGACTATCCCATTTGGCTGGTCCGATCAGTCGTCCGACTTCGCGCCCATTTCTGTCGAGCAGAAGGGTGGCCGGCAAACCGATCACTTTCAGCCGGGCGCCAATGCGCGAGCTTGGGTCATGGTAGAGCTTCAACGACGTCGCGCCGATTTCCTCGAGAAACGCGCGCGGCTTGTCCGGCGTGCCGCGATCGACGCTGATCGCGACGACCTCGAAGTCAGCGCTGCCGAGTGTCTTCTGGAGCCGATCGAGATCCGGCATTTCGTGCCGACAGGGTGCGCACCACGTGGCCCAGAGGTTCACGAGTACGACGCGGCCACGCCATGCGCTGAAGTCGAGCTCTTGGCCATCTTCCCCATTGAACGTCACGGGATCGAGGTCGACTGGATCGCGAAAGACAAACATGGCCATGTCGCCGACGCTGAGCGGGTTGGCGCCTGGCCGCGTCGGCAGGCTCGGCTGCGAACCGGTTGGGTCTGCGCGTTGGGCGGTTGAACCAGCGTCGGCCGTAACGCTTGCCGACGCTGGGCGATCCTGCGCAACGCCCGCCACCTCGTTTGCTGAACGCGGAGCAGTCACGTATATGGCCGCGAACCCAAAGAGGCCGGCTGCCAGTGCAACGGCGACGTAGAGCCCCAGCCCGCCAGCCCGAAGCCCACGTCGAGGCTGCTGCTTGTGCTCACCGCTCGTCGTCATGTCGAACCTCCGCCATGCAACCCTGGACATTATCGGAAATGGCCCACGCAACGAATTGGCAGACCCATTTCCCACACCGCCGATCAGGAGGCGCCGCACCATCTGCAGCAGCTATCCTCCAGGGACTTCTGAACTGGCGAGTGTAGATTATCATTGCTGGTCAAGCTTCAAGTCGAAGCTTGCCAACTTCAAGGTAACGTGAAGTGATCGGCCCGAGTGGCCAGTTCGCAAGGACACGAGGACGAACACGAATGGACCGGCAACCGCCTTCGCCCGGATCTGGCGCGCCTGCACGCGACGAATTGCCCCAAAGCGCGGGCCATGCCATCCCGGAAACCGCGCCAAACAACACGCCAAACAACACGCCAAACAAGATGTGGGGTGGGCGCTTCACGGTCCCTCCGTCTGAGGTGATGCAGGAGATCAACGCCTCGGTCGACTACGATCAGCGGCTTGCGCGTCACGATATCGCAGCCTCACGAGCCCACGCTGCCATGCTCGCGGAGCGTGGGATCGTCTCGGTCGACGACGTTGCGGTCATTCAGAGCGGCCTCGAGGCCGTTGCCCGCGAAATCGAGGCCGGCGCATTCCAATGGTCCCGGGCGCTCGAAGACGTCCACATGAACGTCGAGAGCCGGCTCGCAGAGTTGATCGGCGCTCCGGCCGGCCGGCTCCATACGGCGCGGTCCCGCAACGACCAGGTCGCGACGGATTTCAGGCTCTACATCAGGGATCGGATCGACGCCTTCGATCGCGAGCTTGCTGCGTTACAGTCTGTGCTTGCCTCCAAGGCCGAACGATTTGCCGAAGCCGTCATGCCGGGTTTCACCCACCTTCAACCGGCCCAGCCTGTGACATTCGGCCATCATCTGCTCGCCTATGTTGAAATGTTCGCGCGCGATCGCGGCCGATTTGCCGATGCCCGTCGACGCCTCAACGAGTGTCCGTTGGGCGCAGGCGCGCTCGCGGGCACATCCCTGCCGATCGACCGGGACGCAACGGCTGTCGCGCTTGGCTTCGACCGGCCAACCGCGAATTCGCTCGATTCTGTTTCAGACCGCGATTTCGTCCTCGAGACGCTCGCTGCTGCCAGCTTGACGGCCATGCACCTCAGCCGCCTGTCCGAGGAGATCGTGATCTGGATGACGCCGCAGTTCGGCTTTGTCGCGCTCGGCGATTCCTGGACAACCGGCTCGTCAATGATGCCGCAGAAGCGAAATCCTGATGCGGCCGAACTCGTGCGCGCAAAGATCGGCAGGATTGCTGGTGCGTTTCAGAGCCTCTTGATGGTCATGAAGGGCCTGCCACTCGCCTACTCAAAAGATATGCAGGAAGATAAGGAAGTCGCATTCGACGCGCTCGATAGTCTCGCGATTGCGGTCTCTGCCATGCGCGGGATGCTCGAGGATCTCGAACCACGGACCGATCGCATGCGCGCTGCAGCGAGCGTCGGCTTCCCGACAGCAACTGACCTCGCTGACTGGCTCGTGCGCGCACTCGATATGCCGTTCCGCGAGGCCCATCACGCGACGGCGCGAATCGTCGCGATCGCCGAAAGCCGCGGTATCGAACTCGAAGACTTGGATCTCGAAGCCATGCGGTCGGTTGAACCGGCGATCGATGCCAGGGTCTATGAGGTCCTCGGTGTCGACAACTCCGTGCGCAGCCGCACCAGTTTTGGGGGAACGGCGCCACAACGCGTTCGAGAATCTGCTGCGGAATGGCTCGCGCGCCTGGAAATCGACCAGAGTTAGAGCTAGAGACGAGCTTCTCCGACGGAGTGGCCCATGCGCATGCGCCTCGCACTTTTGATCATGATCGCGTCACTTGGCGTTGCTGGGTGTGGCGTGCGCGGCAGCCTTGAATACCCGCCGGAGGCCCGCGCAGAGCCAGCAGCCCAGGCCGAGGAGGGGCAGGGTCGTGAGAAGGGTGCGGCCGGCAAGCCGCATCGCGACTTCCTACTGGATGGGCTGTTGCGCTAAGCGCTGACGGGCCGGCGCGCGAGGCGGCCAGCCCAGGAGCCTTTTGTATCATGCACTTCTTCGAGTATCACGACGGTCGTCTGTGCGCAGACGGAGTGCCCCTTTCGGCGATTGCCGACGAGGTTGGAACGCCGTTCTATTGCTATTCCACGGCCACGCTCGAGCGCCACGTGCGTGTGCTGCGCGCGGCCTTTGCCCCACGCGACCCTCTGATCTGCTACGCTGTCAAGGCCAACAGCAATCAGGCCGTGCTCGCAACACTTGCCGCACATGGCCTTGGCATGGACATTGTGTCGCAGGGCGAGTTGCTGCGTGCTCTCAAGGTCGGCGTGCCGGGCGCCAAGATCATCTTCGCAGGTGTTGGCAAGACCCGCGATGAAATGGCCCTTGCGCTCGCGCACGACATTCTCGGCTTCAATGTCGAGAGCACGGCCGAACTGGAGGCGCTGAGCGGCGTTGCAACCGCTGAAGGCAAGACTGCGCGCGTCGCCATTCGGGTCAATCCCGACGTGGATGCAAAGACGCACGCAAAAATCTCGACAGGCAAGAGCGAGAACAAGTTTGGCGTGCCTTTGGTCGAAGCCATGGCGCTTTATGATCGCGCCAGGCATTTGCCCGGACTTTCCGTTACCGGTGTCCACATGCACATCGGCAGCCAAATCTTCGATCTGGAACCTTATGCGACGGCATTCGAGGCTTTGCGTGGTTTCGTTATGGCGTTGCGTGAGGCTGGCCACGCTCTGCACCATCTCGACCTTGGCGGCGGGCTGGGCGTTCCAAGCCGGGCAGGAAACGCGCCTCCGCCGTCGCCCGCCGAATACGCCGCTGTCGCCGTTCGCCACCTCGGTGATCTCGGGCTGCCGTTCGTCCTGGAGCCCGGTCGCATGCTGGTTGCGAACGCTGGAGTTCTGGTCACCAGCGTGATTTTCTCGAAACCGGGGCGCGACAAGACGTTCGCGATCGTCGATGCGGCTATGAACGATCTTATTCGCCCGACACTTTATGATGCCTTCCACGACGTCTGGCCGCTTGCAGCGGCAAAGCGCGATGAGACGCCGATCGTGCAAGACATCGTCGGTCCCGTTTGCGAGAGCGGCGACTATCTGGCGACCGCCCGTGCGTTGCCGCCGCTCAACACCGGTGATCGGATCGCGATCATGACATCTGGCGCCTATGGGGCGGTCATGGCATCGAACTACAACACCCGGCCCCTGATACCTGAAGTGCTTGTGAAAGATGGAGCATTTGCGGTTGTCAGACCGCGCCAGACTTATGAGGCGCTGATCGGCGCCGACGTGTTGGCGCCGTGGCTGTAGACCGTTGCCCGTTCAGGTCGAAGGCGCGAGGGCTCGTGTGCTTGGTCCACCCGGTCCCGAACCGAGGATCTGCAACGCAAGCCGAATAGACGAGCGGCGGAAAATCCCTGTGGCGAGCTTAGTTCATCGATGTGCCCACGGACCTGATCTGGCCAATGTCCGGTTCGTAACTTGACGCATCGGTGGCGAGCGGGTGCACTCGGTTGAGCTTGGCTCGGACGCTTGCAACGGCAACCATGCGGCCAGCGACCAAACGAGGGGGCAACCTCGCGCAGGGGCGCTGGGGAGAGGATCAGGAGCATGTTTCGAAAAGCATCCGGTTCCGAGGATCGCAGCGCGCCAGGACGTAACGCGCCAGCGTTCGACCGTCGCCTTGCGCGCAAGATTGCAACGACCCGAGCCTCGATGTTCATCGACCGGCTGTGGCCCAGACTGTGGCTTGTCTTCGCGTCCGGGCTCATCTTCCTCGGCCTCTCTGCCTTTGACGTCTGGATGTTGTTGCCAGTGCTGGTTCACCAGCTGGTGCTGCTCGGTCTTGGTGTGTCCGCGGCGACCGGTGTCGTGTTTGCGTTGCGAGCGCCTTATCCGACCCGCGCCGAGGCGATCAGCAGGATCGAAATGGTGTCCGGTGTTGCACACCGCCCGGCAACGACCCTCGAGGATACACTCAATGACGCGGCGGCTGATCCGGCTGCCCGGGCCTTGTGGCAGGCGCATCAGAAGCGCATGGCGGAACAGGCTGAGCGGCTGAAGCCAGCCTTGCCGCAGCCGAGGACCGACCGATTCGACCCGTTCGCGATCAGAGCCGCCGCAATCCTGGTCGTCGCGCTCGGTGTCGGCTTGGCGGGCACCACCCTCCCGAAGCGCCTTGCAGCGGCATTCGACTTTGGCAAGACCGCCCACGAGACGGCGCGGCTTCGTCTTGATGCCTGGATCACACCACCATCCTACACCGGCCGTCCGCCCGTGATTCTTGCGGATGGCGGACGGTCGTTCCTCGACGCCTCGCGCAGCCCGGCGCCTGGAAGCGCAACAGTGCCTGTGCCTGAAGTGCCACAGGGTAGCGTTGTTACCGTGCGCACGACAGCGAACGCAAACCAGATGCTATCGATCGAAGGCTTGGCTGCAACGGGCGAACGTGTTGCCTCAAGCGCTGACGAATTGGGGCGCGCCGCGGACAAGATGGCCGAAGGCGCCCAAACGAGTTCCGGCCTGACACATACCGATCAGGCCTCGGCTCAGGTGGCAGACGACGGCGGTATAGCGCAGGCGCGTCTCGAACTCGCCCCCGGTGTCCGTACTCTCGTTGCGCGGCTTGATGGTCGCGAGCTGGATCGCTGGCAGGTGAGCGTCATGCCAGATTTGCCGCCGCAGATTGAGATGACCAAGGAGATGGAGAGCACACGCCGGGGCGGCATGAAGCTGTTCTACAAGGTGCTCGATGACTTCGGCGTCCAATCGGCGTTCGTTCGCTTCCAGCCGCTGCCGCCCGATGAGACTGACCCCAGAACCCAATGGGCCCGCCCGGAAGCGCTCTCTGGACCGCGCATGCCGCTCGAACGACCACCCCAGTTCGATTTGCGCCTGCCGCCGCGCTCGTCCAAGGACGGCGAGACATGGACGTTCCAGGATATCGGCTCGCACCCCTGGGCAGGTATGCGTGTCCGCATGACGCTTGTTGCGCGCGACCATGCAGGCAATGAAGGGCAGTCGACGCCGCTGGACCTGCGCTTGCCAGAGCGCGTGTTCTCCAACCCTCTGGCGCGCGCGGTCATCGAGCAGCGCCGGAATTTGGTGATTGACCCGCGGTATCGCGACATCGTCCGGTTCGCGCTCGATGCGATCACCATGGAACCGGAAGACTTCATCACGGACCTGGCTGTCTATGCAGGCCTCAGGAGTGTTTATCACAAGCTTGGCGGGAGCGTTGATCGAGCGACCGTCAATGAAGCCATTGCGCAGCTTTGGAGTATTGCGGTTCGCATCGAAGACGGTCGCGGTCTGTCCGACGCCGAGCGACGTCTCAGAGAGTTGCAAGAGCGGCTGGCTCAGGCCCTGCAGAACGGCGCGAGCGATCAGGAAATCAAGGAGCTTATGGATCAGCTTCGCCAGGCGATGGCGGAGTTCATGGAGCAGCTTGCGCGCCAAGCCGAAAACATGCCGATGCAGCAGATGCCCCAGGGCATGAATCCCAACCAATTCATGACGCAGGACGACATCGACCGAATGATGCGTGACCTCGAGAACATGGCGCGTAGCGGGTCGCGCGAAATGGCCCAGGAGATGCTGGACCAGCTCCGCGATCTGATCGACCGCATGCAGTCAGGCCGCATGGCTCAAAACCAGCAGCAAGGCCAGATGTCGCGCCAGATGATGGAAATGATGGACCGTTTTGGCGACCTGATCGGTCGCCAGCAGCGGCTCATGGACGAGACGTTCGGTTCCCAGGGGCAGGAAGGCCAAGACGGGCAAGAAGGTCAGCAGGGCCAACAAGGCCAGCGTGGCCAACAGGGGCAGCAAGGGCAACAGGGTCAACAGGGTCAACAGGGTCGAGGTCGCGGTGGCCGCAACGGTCGCGGCCAGCAGCAGGGCCCTGGTGAACTCGCGGGTCGCCAGGGCGAGCTTGGTGAGATGCTCGACGAACTCATGCGCGGCATGAACAATCTTGGCATGCCAACGCCAGGTCAGCTCGATGGTGCGCGAGACGCAATGGAGGCCGCCGAGGAAGCATTGCAGAACGGCGATCTGGAGACGGCTACCCGTGAGCAGGGTCGGGCGCTTGAGCAAATGCGTCAGGGGGCCCAGCAGATGGCGCGCCAGATGCTGCAGCAGATGCCGTCGCGCTTCGGTCGCGCCGGCGATGCGCCGCTCGACCCTCTCGGCCGCCCGCAGCGTTCCGAGGGTCCAGATCCAGGCACGAGCGTTCGGGTGCCAACGGAGATCGAAACGCAGCGCGCAAGAGAGATCCTTGAGGAACTGCGGCGGCGATTAGGTCAGCCACAGCGACCCGACTTGGAACTTGAATACATCGAACGGTTGCTCGAGAGGTTTTAACCTGGCTGGCGTGGCCCAAGCGCTGGGCCAAGCTGAAGGCTTGTGCGGCCCGTGAACGTCTCACGCGCACCGTTTCTGCCCACCGCCCAGCTGATCGAAACATCGCGGCGCCGACGGGACCTGGTGTTCCGTCTCCGACACTTGGTTTCCTTTGCAGCACCCGCTTGACCAAGTGTCGAAGACACATGGAACACGAGCAAGCTCATGAGTCTCGTGTTGCTCTTCTCACTAACGCTGGGCAGGCGAGACTGCAGATGGTGGGGACCAAGCGGTAGCGACACAATACCAGCGCTCGGCCCTAAGGCCTCATTCCGACTGCTGAGACCGGCTTGATGAGCACGCCGCCAACGAGGTGGTGGCTTGCAAGGTTCACGCGGAGCTGCCCACCCGGCGGCTTGGTGCCAGTCCACCAATCGCGCAGTTGGTCCCAAAGGTCCGTCACGAGCAGCCAGCCCGGCGAGCGATGCGATAACGGCACCTCATAGGGCGCATACGTAAATTTGTACTCGACGAACACTGACGCGCGCCCGAGCTGGATCTCGAGGCCGGCAAGACCCTGCCCGACGAGCCCTGCGTACTGATATTCGTAAGTGCGCTCGTTCTTGGCCGCGAGATGGATCTCGGTATGCGGTAGCGTGATCCCGCCGCCGACCCCCAGATAGGGTCTGACCCTCATCCAGGACGGCGTCAGGCGCACGAGACCATTGAGCATCAACATGTTGTGGCCGTGGCTGAACTCGAGCTTGCGAAAGATCTCCTTCACCGGAGCCTGGGCCGGCAGCGGCGCGCCGTCCACGGTCCCGGTGAACGTCGCCACGTCGTCGGGCACAGCGATCGCCTTGGCATGAATGAAGTCGACCATCGTTCCAAGCTGGCCCTCGCCCCACCGCATCAGGCGCAGGCCATAGTAGATCGGTGCCTTGAACGGCATGCCCATCCATTCGAAGTCAGAGATCGTCATGTCCGTGCGCTCGCCATCCTGGATGGTGACGGTCGCGGGGTGGGTGTAGCTGACGCCGCCATAGCCGCCGAAGGCCCATTCTCGGCTCGCGCGGAGCACTTTGCCATCGCCTCCTGAGCCCGCAGCATCCTCGGCACCGCTGGCCTCCGACGGGGCTGGCGCCATGGCGGCCGGGCCTGCATCGAGGACGTGCCGATCGGCGTCGGGTGGCGAAAGCGTGTGCGCTGAAATCGCGATCATCGCGACGACGGCCACGGCTGCGGCGCCCGTGTCGTGCCGAAGCGGCGCGTCGGGTTCGGCGTGCGCATTTGCCCCTGTTCGAGGGCCCGCAAACAGCATCGACCGCAGCATGGGTTGTCTCCGTCGTACGAGATTATCGAGCGTTCACGATGCACGCACATGGCATTTCAAGTCCGCCGCTGACAGTGACATATCGCAACCCTTGTGGATGTTCGGGGTGCGAGGCTCTGGTGCCACGCTTCGGTGCGGCTCACTTCGCCAGTTCGTCGAGCATGGCGCGCACGGCCCTGATCTGCGGCGCCGACCGCGTCAAGAACTGACGTCCCGTAAAGCCCCACCAATCCCAGCAGCCCTGCGGATTGAGCGATGACGCACGCGTCTGGGGGAACAATACCGCGATGCGGTTGGTTGCAGCCCATCTTGCAAACCCGGTTCGTCCGATGAACACGTCGCCGACCATGTCCCGGTTCTGCGCGCAGCCGTGGAAAGCGATGTGAACCCGGCAGCTCCGCGCATTCCGGCACGCGTCGGGAACGTAGATGACGCCTTCGTCCGCCAGACCCGTCGCGGCCCCCTCAACCTGGAAGGGCCGCTGGTCGAATGTGACGAAAAAGCCGAGGTCGGGCGGGCCCGGCGGGATCAGAGGACCGTGCAACGTCGCGAGGATGTCACCTGCCAGATCGAAGTCGCAATCGATCACGAATGGTGACCGCGATACCTCGCAGGCCGCACCTTCTGTCTCGGTCACGAAGCCGTGTCCAGCGGGGAGTGTATCAACAAGCCGGATGGCATCGTTCGGGACACCGATTGCGCGATAGAAGGCGTATGCGCTCCGAACAATCGAAGGCGCGACGAACGTGTCATTCGTGCCGGTGAAGAGATAAACGCGGTGCTTGCGCAGTGCATCGAGCGGAGCGATTTCACCGCGGGCCGCGCGCCCGGCTGTGCGCCGAGCGAGCCCTGACGGGTCTGGCACGCCAGCGCCCGCCATGAGCCCGAGCATGCAACCATTGATCGCCTTGTTCGCGTTCATGGCGACGGCTGCGGGCCCGAACAGGAATGGTGCAAATGCACTCTCAGCGCAGCCGTAGGGTCCGCCGGCGATGATCGCTGCACCCTTGATGATGTCGCCGTGCGCCATCTGCACTTGGCCGGCCATGTAGGCGCCGGACGATATGCCCGAGACCGTGCTCTCCTGAATCGCGACACCGAGGCGCGGCAGAGCAATCGCCGATTGGCGGGCTTCGACCCTGGTCGGCAGGAGGCACGCAAGGAGCGCAAGCAGGAAGATCGTTCGCATGTTGGTGGGTCTCAAGCGTCGTCCAGTACCGCCGATCAAAAGTCCCTGCACCATCTGTAACACCCGCCGTCCAGGGGTCCCTGATCGAAAAGTGGCACGAGATCCAATATGTTGCTCGTACCCTTCACTATCCGAAGGTCGTTTCGGCGTCTGACGAGTGTGACAGACGAACTGCGGAAAGCGGGGACTAGAAATCAGAACGAATGAAGTTCTCACGTGAGGCATCAACGGGCTGCATAGACCAGTTCCGCTGTGTGCGGACTTGATCTAATCCTCGTGTATGATGCGCACGGTCGCCCGATCGCTGAGGCCACGACGGTCGATCACGGTCAGCGTGACGAAGCCGCTTTCGCGCACAGGCACCACGATCGACGGATCGGACAGGCTCTCTCCGATCGGCTTGCCGTCGACCAACCACGTCAGCGGCAGTTCGCCGCCCGTCGCCTTCAGGACGATTTCAGGCTCTGAGGCTGGGATCGCAACCTCGGCGAGGTCAGGGGGAAACGCAATTGTTGGTGGCCGTGTTGCCGAGAACGGTCCGTTGCGGGCTGCGGCGCCCTCGAAGCGCTGGAGCGGCGGGGCCAGATCCTGGGTACGGGCCTGTGCTGCGCCGACGATACGCGCCCCGAATGGCTCTCGTGCCTCCGAGATGCGGGAAAATGCATCGAAGAGGATCGGCGCCGCTGATGTCCGGCCGACCAGTTCGGGAACTGCAGTTGCGTCGGCACGGCCGACCCAGACACCAATCACATAGCGTCCATCGTAGCCGATCGACCAGGCGTCGCGGTGGCCGTAGGATGTTCCAGTCTTGAACGCGATCCGCCCACCCCGCGCGTTTGGTGGTGGCGGGGCCTCGCGGAGGATGTCGGTGATCTGGGCGGCGGACCTGGAGCTCAAAAGTGAAGCTCCAGCGCTTCGGGCAGGCTCATCTAAGACCGTGAAGTTCAAAGGTCTCACCTCGCCACCGGCTGCCAAGGCCGCATAAAGTGCGACGAGCTTTTCGAGCGTGAGCCCCGCCCCACCGAGCGCAAGCGCAAGGCTTGGCGCAGTGCCCTGCGGCAGCGACAGCGCCATTCCGACCGACGCGAGCCGCCCCGCGAGACGGCCCGGCCCGAGCCGGTCGAGGACCTTGACCGCCGGAATGTTAAGCGATGCTGCAAGCGCGTGAGCAATCGTGACCGTGCCGTTGAAGTCGGTGCCGAAGTTGCGCGGCGCATAGAGACCGAAGCGCGTCGGCACGTCGTCGATCAGCATCGCCGGGTGCGCAAGGCCCGCATCGAAGGCAAGCCCGTAGATCAGAGGTTTCAGCGTCGAGCCGGGGCTGCGCGCTGCGCGCGTCATGTCGATTGCGCCGGCCCGACCGAAATCGAGGAAGCCTGCGGAGCCGACATGAGCCAAAACGTCGGCCGATCGAATGTCCGCTACAACGATGGCGACGGACAGCCGCGGGCCGAGACCTTGAGCCGCCTCGACTGCGAGGGCTTGCAAGGCCGATTGCAGCGTCGCATCGAGGGTCGTGCGAAGCGGGCGGCCAGCCGCGCGTTCAGCATGTGCGGCGCGATCGCCGCTGCGGCCCGTCAGGCGATCAGCCAGGTGCGGGGCCAGTTGCGGGAACGCCCGCCTCGCCGCCGGAACCGGCCGGTCGATCGCGCGCGCCACGTCGGCATCCGTTATGACGCCGCGCTTGCGTACGACATCGAGCACATGGTTCCGGGCACGACGGGCGGCAGCCGGGTAACGGTCCGGTCGTCGCAGTTCGGGTGACTGTGGGAGGGCGACGAGAAGTGCGGCCTCGGCCGTTGAAAGATGGCGTGGCTCTTTGCCGAAGTAGCTGAGGCTTGCCGCCCGGATCCCCTCAACGTTGCCGCCAAACGGAGCAAGCCGAAGATAGAGATTGAGGATTTCGGTTTTGCTCAGGTGGCGCTCAAGCCTGATCGCCGACACCATCTGGCGGATTTTGCCACCAATCGAGCGTTCGTGCCGACCATGGATCAGCCGTGCGACCTGCATCGAGAGGGTCGATCCGCCGGAGACGAGCCGGCCGTGTGTCGCGGCCTGGAACGCAGCCCTTGCCATTGCGATCGGGTCGACGCCGATATGGGTGTCGAACCGACGATCCTCGAACGCTTTGAGCATGGCAAGGTAACGGGGATCGACGTCGTCGACGGTGACGGGCAATCGCCAGCGGCCTTCGCCCGTCGTGTAAGCACGCAGCAGCACGCCGTTTCGGTCGACGACCGTCGCCGATAGGGCCTCGGTCGTCGAAAGGTCGAGCGGCGGCGTCACAGCGAACGCGAGGGCGACGGTGCCAACCGTTGCCAGTGCAATGGCACCAGCAACCCGCCCGACCCGGCGCAAGGTCAAGATGTTGCGTGCGCGTCCCATGGCCAAGCCTCCCCTCGAAGCAACCGTCTGTCGTTGCTCAGCGCCGAGCCGTGATTTCGAGGTCGCCACTTGCCGTGCGCGCGAATCGCTCGGGCGCATACATGTCTTCGATCATTGCGCCCGGGTAGCGATAGGTGCCCGGTGTAACCGCGCGCGCCACGTAAGCGACCCTGATCTCGTCCTGTTGGCCCCGGAAGAGGTCAAAGGCTGCGACGAAGCGATCATCTCGGAACTCGGTGTGCTCCGGAACGATCGTCGATGCGAGCCACGGGAACGCCTTGAGTGATGCGCCCGTCGCAAGCTTCGGGTTTTCGATCTCGAGCCCAGCAGGCAGGCGATCGACGAGGAGCAGGCGGCCACCATCGCCTTGCGCTGTGACGGTCATCACGACGACCACGCGATCATTCTGCTCGAGCGCCCGTCTCGCTGTGGGCGTGGCAGACCAATCGAGTTCCGTTCCGTCGAGGCGGAATACTTGGCGTCGAACCGTGAGACCTTGTTGAGCTTCAGGCAGCGGAGCGGCACTCGCACCGATCCCCGTCAACGAGATCACCTGCGGCGTGCTCGCCGTATTCGTGATGGTCAGTGGCGCAGATGCAAGGTCTGCCGAGGATCGCACGAGTGAGAGCCCACCCGTCACGGCGTCCGAACCAATTCTGAACGAACTGGTTCGATCGCTTGCTGTGAGCGCGCGAGCAGCGAGCAGCAACCAGGCTTGTTCCTGGGTCGACGTTCGCGCCCGGCTCGAGTAGGCCGAGCCGATGCGTGGCGCCAACTCGGCGACGAGATCGGTTAGGCGCGCTTCAGAGGCAAGCGCGGTGAGGGCTGCAACGTCTCTCAGCCGACTGCCGAAGTCCACCCGCGTCACCGGGCCATCATCGGTTGCCTCCGCTGCGACCATCGCCGCCGCGAACGTCGTGCGCGCACGAGCATCGTCCCCGATCATCGCGAGAGCCGCAGCAAGATGCGCCTTGGCGAGCGGCGAGGTAAACGCCTCAAGCTTCGCCTCGGTGTAATAGCGGATCTCGGAGCTCGGCGCGCGGCCGTTGCGCGCCAGGGCATAGAGTGCATAGGCGAGGTCATGGCCACCGTCGCTCACCTCTTGCGTATAGGCGACCGTGTTGGCGAGCCGGTCGAGTGCCTGTGTCATGCGGCGGGCATCCACCGCGAAACCGGCGTCGCGGGCTCGTGCGAGAAAGTCCACCGCGTAGGCCGTCAGCCACAGGCTGTCAGAGAACGGTGCCCAGACGCCGAAGGCACCCGAGCCGTTCTGGCGCGCATAGACGCTCGCGAGTGCGGCCTCGATTCGCCCCTTGATGGCAGCGTCCTCGGCGAGCCCGAACCGCTGCGACAGATCATTCGCATACAGAAGTGGCAGCGCCCGGCTGATCGTTTGCTCTGTGCAGCCATAGGGATAGCGGTCGAGTGCTGCGAGCACACCAGGCACGTCGAAGGCCGCCCTCGCGCCGGAGGCGATCGCGATTGTGGCGCTGCCGGCAACGAACCCGTTGAGGCGATCTTGTGCGACGGTCAGTGTTTGCCCCGGCGCGAGCGTGATCGTCTCGCGCGTTGTCACGTCGTCGCTTGCGGCAACGACGGGCACTGCGAGAGTCCGTTTGACGGTCAGGTCGTTCGGTCCGGTCGTGACGACGGTGATCGTCGAGCGCCCGGTTGCAGCGGGCGTGACGGTCGCCACAACGCGCGAGCGCGCACCAGCGACGAGGGACCGGGTTTCATCGATGAGGGTCGAGACTGGACCGCCCTCGTCGTTGATCGTGGCAACGACGCGATAGGTTCCTTCGGCGCCGTCGATATTATGCAAGTCGACCCCGAACGTCGCGGTGTCACCGACGGCGAGGAAGCGTGGAGCAGCCAGTGTCATGGCCACTGGGTCTGCAACCGTCACATCACGGGTTGCATGCCCGGTCCCGGTGTCGCTCCAGGCCACGGCCATGAGCCTCACCTGCCCATTGAACTCGGGCATCTCGAACCTGGCGACGAGCTTGCCGTCACGATCGGCCGCGAGGATGCCAGTGAACAGCGAGACCGTCTCTGCCGCTGTCGGCGCGCCCTCGATCGCCAGGCCCTGGTCGATATCACCGCCAGAGCGCAGTGCGCCGGCATCGGCATTCATGCCGTCGATCAGCCGGTCGTAAAGGTCCCGGAGCTCTGCCCCAAGCTTGCGCTGTGCGTGGAAATGATCACCGGGCGCTGGTGCCTTGAACCTCGTGAGGTTCAAGATGCCCACATCGACGGCGGCCACCGTCACGTGTGCGCGCTCACCCTGCTTCAGGCCGCGAACCTCGATCGGCACTTCGAGTGTGCTGGCCGATCGCAGTCGTTCTGGCGCGTCGAGTTTGACCTCGATGAGTTGCTCGGACACGTCACGACCGATCCAGGCCACGCCGAGCGCGCGACTCGGCATGCGCTTCTGGCGCACGTCCATCGGGCGGTGAAGCATCACCATCGCATAGGCTCCTGGGCCCCACTCGGCCGAGACGGGGACGTCGATCGTCGAACGCCCCGATGGGAGCTCAACGGTCTTCACATCGTGCACCTGTGAGCCGAGGACCGCGACGGTTGCAAAGCCACCGCTGCGGGTCGTCACGTTGATCTGTGCCATCTCGCCAGCCGCGTAGCGCTCTTTGGCTGCGGCAACGTCGAGCACCTCGGGGCTGTCTGCGTCGCTGCTGCCGTACCAACCGGCCTCGAATTCGACCGTCGTCAGTGACGCTGCGTCCCCAACCTCCAGGCGGTACCGGCCCCATTGGGTTGGAACCTCGATGCGACCCGGGGAAACGGAGGCGACGTCGATGCTGCCGTCGGCGACTTGTGAGGTCCTGACCGCGGTGTCGTACATCCAGCCGCCATCACGACGGTACCACTGCCAAGTCCGCTCGAGGCGCAGGAGCCGCCAGGGAACGCCAGCGCGATCGGTTATCGCGTCCGCGCCCTCCACTGCGATGATCTCGAACCGCGCGGTATCGCCATCGCCGATCCGGTCGTTGCTGAACAGCGGTTTCACGCCGATGCGGGGCGCCAGCGTGGCGATCGGTCTAACTAATTTGCGCTCGATCGCGCGGCCGCTCGGCTCGACGAGGCGGAGCCGAATTTCCGCTTCGAGCGGGCGCAATGTCTCCGGAATGGGTGGCAGGCCAACGGCGACGCTGGCTGCACCCGCATCATCAGTCGCCTGGCCGCTCGCGATCTCGCTTCGGGCCGGTGTAATCAGCACGTCCGCGCGGCCGAAGCGAAAGCCCGGGAACGTGGGATCGGCGCCCGCGGGCTTGACCAGGACATCGCCTTCAATGGCGAGGCCTGAGGCTGGCGGCCCGTAGAGGAAGCGGCCTGCGACCTCGATTTTGGCAGCTTCGCCTGGCGTGATCGGCTGCGCCGGACTGGTGAGCGTCAGTTCGAGACGCTCTGGGAGATAGTCTTCGACGAGGAGTGCCAATTCCGCAAGGGCGGGGGCTTTCGCGTCGAGGTGCACGCGCACGCGCCACGTGCCGGTCATCGCGCCATCAGGCAGCGCCACAGCAAGCGTCCGCCCGCCCTGCGCCTGGTCCTGCACCTGCTGTTCGAGGTGTGTGACGCCATCGGGACGCATGACGATCATCGTCGCCGGCAGCGTCGCGGCTGCGCCGTCGCGATTGCGGATGAGGGCGGTCACGTTGACGGTCTCACCCCCGCGATACACGCCGCGCTCGCTGTAGAGGAAGGCGTCGACCGGTCCCGGCGCGGTGCGGCCTTTGACGCCCCTGTCCGTCAGGTCGAAGGATGCTTGCGTAAGGTCGAGGAAGGCGTAGTCACCGGCCTCGGTTTCAGCGACGAGCACGGCTGGCGCCATCGCCCCTTCACCGCGGGCAGCTCCCGCCGGCAGCACTGCCCGACCCTGCGCATCGGTGGCAGCAACGGCCAGTTCTTCGTTGTTCCGCGCGAGCAATCGCACTTTGGTGCCGGCGACGGGGCGTGCCTGTTCGAGCGAGCGCACGAATACGTGCAACCCATCTTCGGCGGTGATCGTCGTGAGACCGAGATCTGAGACGATGAACCATTGAGTTGCGGGTTGGTCATCGTTCTGCAGGGGCCCATCGGCATGGGCGATGAGCGCGTAGGCGCCTGGCTCAGGTGTGGGAACGGCGCTCCCGATTGGGACGGCGGTGACAACGTCGGCGTTGCGCGTGTCCTTGGTCTCGAGCGTGCCAGACCATACCTTGGCACCGAGGCGGCTTGCGAAATCGTCCCGCTCCCATGAATTCAGCTGGCGGCTGAGCGTGCCGTCAGCGACCTCACGGGCAAGCGAGCGGTCGCCAATCCGAAAGATCTCGACCTTGACGCGGCTCGTGTTGACCGTCGTGATCGGAATACCGCTTTGGCCGGAGCGTGGCAGGACGTAAGTGCGCCCGGGGAAACGGACAGATGACGGCCGGTCTGGGACGAAGATCGCGAGGTCTGCGGTCTTCGTCAGCGCTTCACCGATCGTCGAAGGCAGCCCCTCGCGCAGTCGCAGCTTGTAAGTTTCCCCGAAGTTCAAGCCCTCGACGCAGAGCTGCTGATCTTCGAGGCTGATACGATCGGGATCGCGATCATTGAGGGCGACGAACTTTGCGAGGCGATCCGCGTCGTCTGGCAGGGTCTCCGTGAACGTCACGCAAACCCGCGGCGTCGTGCTCGCATTGTCGACGGCGTAGTCAGCGATCCTGAAGCCATGTTCAGCCCGCAACGCCTCGTAGCGGTCGCGGATCGGTCCGTCGGCGCCGAGATCGACGGCAATTTTCAGGGCATCGATCGCCGGCCGCCAATAGGAGCGTCGTTCCAGTGCGTCGGCCAGGACAGCGAGGCTCTCAGCTTTCGCTTTCGGGTCCTTGGCGAGTTGATAGGCACGGTATGCCGCGCCGCCAGCATTGACGGCAGTCGTGTAGAGTGACGTGCTGCCAAGTTGCTGTTCCGGCGTGGCAAGCAGCGACCGCGCGAGCCCGAGCCAAGCAGCGGACGAGGTCGGGTCGGCGGTCAGGGCATTCGCGTAGGCGCGCGAGGCGGCGGGCAGGTCCCGACCCTCTGCCAGAAGTCGGTCCCCAGCACGGCGATGCTCGCGTTCGGTCCCTCTGGCGGCCTGCCAGTTTTTCGCAAGCCACGCGGCGTAACTGTCGGCTGCGCGGGCGCTTTCATCGTGGGTAAAGGTCAACGGCTCGGCGAAAGCCAAAGGCGCGCGCGCCGCATCGATGAGTACCAGCGCCGTGCTCATGGTGACCGCCGCCATCAGGCTGGCAATCGCCCCGGAATGCTTGCGAGACCTTTTCGAACGGCTGTCGTCTGGAACACTGGGGGTCGACATCGGGAGACCTCGTGAAACGGAGCGCAGCAGGGGATCACTGCGCATGCCGTTATTGAACTCCCGGATTGTGGCATATCCAGTCGTCGCGAGGCTGAACTTTCCGGATGTTCTCCGCGGTTTGCCGAGATTTCACGGCACTACCGCCGTTTTCCGCACCCGCCTTGGCGACTGCCCATGGCCCGTCGGAGCGCGCGGGGCTCAGACGGGGCGCAAAGGTAGGGGGGAGGGAGTATCAGGGACGCGCCCTGGCTGAGGCCGAAAGACTGGCGCCCGGCTTGCAGAGTCGTCGGTCACCCTCGTCAAACGCCGAACCGAACGACGGAAACAAGGGTACGAGCAGCCTATTGGATCTCGTACCGCTTTTCGATCAGAGGTCCCTGGAAGGCGGGTGGTGCCGATGGTGCAGGGACTTCTGATCGGCGGGACTAGCCCCGGCTTCAGTCAGTTTTGAGTGGCGCTTGCAGCGCTGGCAGCGTTCGTGTCCTCGCTCGCTGTGCAGCGCTGCCAGATCAGCTCGAACGTGCGTTCTGCCCAGGCAATCGCCTTGTCGTCGCTCGAAATGATGCGCTCATAGGCGTCGAGCTTGATTGGGTCGCGACGCATGGAGTCGCCGTACCATGCAACCTTGGTGTCGACGACGAGCTGCTCATGGGCATCATCGATCGAGCGGCCGCCGACGCGACGCACCCTCGCCAGTCGCGCCAGCGGTTCACTGTCGGACGTCGAACAGACTTTTGCGAGAATCACACGAGTTTCGAACGGGGTATCACTGGTTTCCGTCAGGCAGTGCAGAAGTGCCGTTATGACGGGGCTCTCAGCTGAACGTGCGATGACGCTGATTTTGACTGCGGTGCTGTCCCGCGAGGCTACAGCTTTAGCCATCGCCTCGCCGAGCAGTGAGATCAATCTGGCTTGCTTTTCTTCACGCCGAACAATCTTCACATCATTCTCGGCAGATGAGCGCATCGGTGGGTCTTTCCTTGCGCGGCCGGTGATTTCTGCAGCGGGTCTTCACGCACAACCGTTTGGATGGTGCAATGGGAAGCCCGTTCAGTCCGGCCGGTGTTTACAGAACCGAGAGTAGGCGCATGACAGTTAAATAAGCCTTGAGCCGCGTTCCAATATGGACATTGTTCGGATCGCGGCACCCGTTCCTCAGGCCTCGTGGTCGGGCCTCGGCCGACGCGGCGCGAAGCGCGTTGCCAGCGCATCGAGGTCTTCGTCAGAGAGTGGCGCGCAGGTCGGTGCCATATGACGATCCGGGGGACCGGCTTCTGGTCGGGTTGGTTCTTGACCGGTCGCGTCGGACTGGAGCTGCCGTGCTGTCGGCAGCGGCGGGGGTGTTGGTGGCGAAGCCGCAGGTGGCTTGCTGACCGTCCCGTTTGCATCAATCAACCGCGACTGATCGTCGGTCTCAGCAGGCATGCGCGACGGGTTCAGCTGAAGCGTCTCCAACGCGCGGGCCCTTTCGAACACCATCCCGGGCGTTTGGGCTGCCGATGCTGGCATAATGAAGTCGGCGCTGCGTTCGGTAAAGCGAACAGTGACGTGAGGTGTCTCAGCGGGCGTGTTTGGGGTGGCGTCACGCGCGGCTAGCGGTGCGTCTGGCCGGTCCGGTGTCCTCGGCTCACCCTCGATGACCTGGAAGTGTGTTCGCCTGAGAGATGCAATGTCGATGATGTTGTCCAGCGGATCGATCTCGCCGTCGTCCGTTTCCGACCGGGCGCGTCCAGTTGCGGGAACCGCACGCACTTCGACGTCGGCTTCAGGTTCCGTCGGCCCGCTCGTTGGCCGCAGGCTCTGAATGCGGCGTATGCGCTCGGGCAAGCTTTCGCTGCGCGACGACTTGCGTTGGAACCGGCCGGAAGCTTCCTCGCCGGCGTCGGGTTCTTCGTCTTGGCGCCCGACATGATCCTCGGACGAAAAGCCGTCGTGGCGGTCATCAAACGCCATGTCACGCGCCGCACTGTGCGCATGCGGGCCAAACTTTCCGACCAGATCAGCGTCTGGCTTGGCAAGACCTCCGTGCTCAGTGGCAAAGCACCGCGGCTGGCGCGCCGCACGACGTGCGCGGCGTCCGGCGCTGCGGTTGGTTGCTGCTTCACTGTCGCCGTCCCCGGCGGACATCGACAGGCCCCCGCCCACTGCCATCGCTACCGGTGACGCGGCGGTATCTGGCAGATCGGGCGCGAAAGTCGGGCCCGTCGCGAGCGGTGTTTCGAGGCGTGGACCCTCCATCAGCTGCCGACGAAGGCGCTCGGCCTCAGCGCGTTTCGCAGCCCCCATCACGGCGCCGAGAATGATCTCTGACCAAGCGCCGTCACGGAAGCGGTAGACGCGGAAAGCCTGGGCGCGCGCAAACTTGCTGCCCTGGCGGCGCAACTTCGCCTGGATCGTCCGCGTGCCGAGCAGGGGATTGATCACGCGCGAGAAGATCTTTTCTTTCTCGAAGCTCGCAAACAGGTTGGCGAGCAAATGCGCCTCCTGCTGCAGAGACAATCGCACAGCTGACGGCTCCCCGGTGGGCGCGTCCAGCGGTACGGCAACGTAGTAGTCGCCGTTGTAGTCGAAGACGACGTGGCGGAAGACCTCGAATTTCTCTCGCACCTCGGCATCGCGATGAATGTCCGAGAACTTCGAAAGGATCTGATAGACCGGGCCGCGCTCGGCGTTGCGCATCTTTGGCACGAGGCCCGAAAGGCGATTCATGGGACGTCCGAGCGAGACCAGCAGCAGGCACAGGTCAACGAAGACGGCAATCGCTAGCGGGATATAGTCGCGTTGCGAAAGCCCGCCCTGCATCCCGGCTGGAACGTCGGCTTGTCCGCCCGTGTTCTCAGCCTGACGCACGGCGCGCTTGCGCAACTCACGCATATCGTCGGCAGATGGCGGCAGGTTGAATGACAGCGCGCCGTAGGCTGTTGCAGCAAGCCTGCGGAATGCTTCGACGACGGCCTCCGAACCTTCGACGGTGGCGATCGCCGGCTTTTGGAGATCGGGAAGCTGGTCGATCGCCGAGACGACGCCGCGCAGTGCGATCTGGAGCTGGGGGTCAGGGCATGAAAACGTCGCATCGCCACGGCCTGTGCTGAACAGCGTCTGATCTGCGCGTGTCGCGAGATCGGACCTGATCTGTCGGAGCTGCGGGTCGGTCCGGAACGCGTTGAACTGGGCGGCGCTCAGCTCGAGCTTGCGTTCCAGGTCCTTGAGGAACGCGTTTCGGGTGTTGTCGGCGCCGAAGGTCGATGGATCGCTCGATGTGATCCGCAAGAGATCGCTGTCGAGGCTCTTCAGGTCGGTTTTGACCTGTTCGCTGCGTCCTTTGACGAACGAGCTCGCGAAACCAAAGCGCGCTGCATCGTCGTCGCGCAATTTGCGGCGCGGCCCATCACCCGGCCTTGAATTGGGGCAGGACGTCCCGCGTTCGCGTTCTTCGATGGCTTTTGCAGCCGAGACTGCGGTCAAGTCGTCGAGGGTCCGCGTCAGCTGGTCTAGGCGGGTCGATGCCGCAACGAGTGAACCCTGGATCTGGGTGACTGCACCCTGGGCCGAGCGGGAGGCTTCGGACCGGCTCTCGAAGACTTTCCAGTAGAAGCCGAAGCCGAACCCGACGGAGATTGACGTCAGGAACAGATAGCCCGCGACATAGAAGACCTTCACGCTCAGGGGCAGCGGTGCGAACAGTTGGTCGAGCAGCCAGATGATCATCATCATCAGCATCGCGACCGAGAAGCCGATGACAAACTTCGTTGCGAGCGAAAGTGCACCGAGGTTTGCCTCGATCAGCTCCAGCATGCCGATGAACGTGGCGACCCATGACAGCGCGCCAAGACCGACGATGAGAACGAACTTCTTCCAATCAACCGGTGGCCGTTCTGGCTCCTGCCAGTCCGTCGACGTCAGCCGCTCAAGGCTCACCAGAGCCTCACTGCGCCAAGCTTCGACATCAGGTGTCTTCCGCGACAGCATCTGAACCACGCCCCCTTGATCCGCGGCACCAGCTCCCGCCCTGGAGCCGAGCACCTCGCATGGTCGGATAAGCGCGTAACGTGACGTCAGTGGGCCGCATCGTGGGCCAAACCGTGTCTATTATAGAACGGTCAATTATCTAAATTCTTATCTCAATCTTTTCTTCATTCATGTGTCATTCAGGTTCGGTTCCGGCGTCAATCCAACGTCATGCGTGGCGCGCAAGCGACGCTCCGCCGGCTTGCCATCAACGCTCGGTGGAACGTCGAAAGAACTCGTCAGCCGTGAACGTGCTCGACGCTGGTCGCTTGCGTGCGCCATTCTCATTCGCGGGTCCTGCCTCGGCGGCAGCGTCCGAACTTGTCGCGCTTGCATGCGACACGAGGCCTGCTGCGCTGCCCACCTGCTCGCGGGCAGGGATCGCCACGGCCAGTCGCACAGGGTTCGCGAGCGCGTGACGCGCAAGATCGCGAAGCAGTTCATCGACAAGAGGTGCTGCAATCTGACTGGCGTGCAGGCTACGCCCGAACGGCCGGTTCGGCGTGCCAGTGCCGACGAGCACCACGTAGGAGTACGCCGCGCCATTCGAGAACTGCAGGCCGCCTGTCGTCCAGACATCCACCGTCTCATCAGGGTCGAGGTTTACGCGTGTGCCCGTTTTGGCGAAATGCAGGTTGAGGTCGCTGCGACGTGCCGCACACCAATTTGCGAGGCTCGACAGGGTGCCAACGTTGGTCGCGCCAGCACGGGCGCAGAGCGGCGCCGACAGAAAGGCGCGCAAACGGTCACGCTGGGATCGTGAGATCAGCCGATCCGGCACGATTTCGAGCCGCGTCGTTGTGTCGAACACGGCCTCGCTCTCTGGGGAACGGAAATCATAGGCCTCGACGAGTGTCGGCAACGTGACCGCTTCTCCGCCGCGTCCGGCAAGTGATGCGAGAATGGTGTGGGATATGGCATGAAGACGCTGTGGCGACGCCGTCAGGAGCCCGCGCACCGAAGCCGTCGACAAGGGTGTCGGATCTACCCCCTCAGGTTCGGCGGGCAGGGTCAGTCCAAACGCGTCGACGAGCCTGGCGAACGGACGCTGGCCCAAGCGCGCGCTGCGGCTCTCGAGTGGGCCAGAAAGCGAGCAGGCGAAGGTGATCTCTGCAGTCCGAAGCCGCCTCTGTCCGCCCCCCTTCCGGCATGTCTCCAGACCCTGCGGCGGCGCATCGGTGTCGAGATAGCCGGTCGAAAGCGCGTCAGACCCTTCGTTTGCGATCGCGATCGCAGCCAGGATCTTGCCCGTCGACGCGATGGCCCGCCCCTCGGCCGCGGGATCATACCGCCCCGTGATCGGGCTTCGGGCCGAGATCGAGCCGAAATAGGGCGCTGTCTCTGTGTTCTCAAAATAGCGAACGATGTGACCATCGCGGTTGGCTGCAACGACGACGACATCGGGCATCGTCGCGTCGGCGCGCGCCTTGGTTGGGTCCAGTGTGAAGCCAGGCTTCAGGCGCGGCGACCAAGTCCTGTCGAGTTCGCGAAGACGGCGCTTCAGAGCATCGCCGAAGGCGAGATTTTCTGCGGCATCGAGCGTGGTCTTGATTCCTCTGACATGGGCGCGCCAATCGAAACCATAGAGCTGCTTCATTTCCTCCCGCACGCCGAAGCGAACCGACGGCAACAGAACGTTTGCCCGCAGCCGAGGATTTGCCTCGGCCCGTTTCGCCATCGAAGGCGCGAACGTTTCGAGCGCTGCCTGAAGGCGCGGGCGCACCTTCGGGTCAGGCGGGCCCCCCGCCATCTGCACGAGTTCGAGCAGGACGCGCTTGAGCTCTTCCGGATCCTTCACGAGCGCGACGGCGCAGGCCTTCGCGCGAACCTCTGCAATATGGCGCCAGCGGTCCAGCCGAACCTGATTCAACCGTTCGCTGCCCGGCAGCAGGATGATCGGCTTGTTGACCGCGGACGCAAGGACGTATTGTTCGGCACGCGTCAGGTCCTTCGCCTCCTTGCCGAAGACGACCCTGCTCGTCACCTCGACGCCATGCAACGGTGCACCTGCGGTGCGTTGTGCAAGCCAGAGGTGGTTGGCGGCCCATTGCTTCAGCGGCAGGTCATCACCGTTCGCGGTTAGCGCGAAGTAAATGACAGGGGCGAGCCACCATTCCTGGAACTTGCGGCCAAGCTTTTCCCACGGCGTCTCACGCGTATTCGGCGGGGTCTTATAGATGACGCGGACGAACTGCATCGGCAGCGTCGAACCGCCAACGCCAAGGCTCGGCCGACCCGTGGCGATCGTTCGTGAAACGGTCGAGAGCGGGATCTTGAGGACCCCTACGATGTCAATGCCAAACGGATTTCGCCACGTGTGCAGGTAGCGATCCTCGTGATGGACGAGGCAGTTCCAGTAGTGGTCTGGGACGTGCAGAACCGGGATCGATTTGTGATCCGGGTTGGCGACGTAACCGTCGAGTGCGATCGGCTCATCCGTGAAATTGAAATCGCCGACGGAATCGAGACGCGGATCGAACGTCCCGACGAAATCCCCGCGCCCGTCATAGATCGCGGTCGCGACCCAACGCTCTGCATCATAGGTGAGCTGCTCGGAAAGATAGCTGAGCCCAACCAAGCCCCGGATCGGCGCGAAGACGTAGACCAGCATGAAGGCCGCAAGCACGAAGACCATGGCCGCGGATGCAATGTGACGTAGAGCGCCGAGGCGCGGGTTGAAAGCGATATTGACCAGAAACAGGCTGGCAAGCCGGGGCGGGAGCGCGAGTGCTTGCTCGAGCGCTCGCGTCATGAGCCTTAAAATCGCGAGCATCACCCGAACGGTCCCCTTCCGCTTTAGGCCCCAAAGCATCAGCGCGCCGAACTCGCGCACCCAGAAGCCGGTAATCAGGGTTTCGGGCGTGGCGTCGGCAACAATCGGGCTGGCGCGTGTTCTTGACGAGGCTGGACTTCAAACAGCGCCTTGCGACTTCGCCATGGGGCAGGGCTTCAGAGGCCCCCGAACCCGTAATTCGTGAACGGAATGAATGTGACCCTCGTGCCTGGGTGAACATCGCCGGCCGCTTCTGACACTTCGATCAGGCCGGTCGCCGCGCGCAGACCGCTCACGAGGCCAGAGCCGTCGCGCGGGAATTTCTGGACGACGAGACCCTGTTCGGTTTCCTCGAGCCAGCCACGCCAATACTCACGCCGCCCGACCTTCCGGCCCTGGAACGTGAACGCAGCGGGAAGCTCGAGCCGTGTCGGCTCAGGCCATGGCGCGCCGCCAAGCGTACGCAGCATTGGAAAAACGTAGAGGAGGAAGCAGACGAAGACAGCGACCGGATTTCCAGGCAGTCCGGCTACCACGGTCGCCCCGATCTGGCCGAAGATCACAGGTCGTCCGGGCTTGATGTTGATCCACCATTCATGCCGCCGTCCGAGGGTGGCAAGCGTGCTGGCGACATGGTCTTCGCTGCTGTCACTCGCCCCACCGCTCGTGATGATGACATCCGATCTTCGTGCAACGTCCGCCAACACGTGGCGCACCACGTCGGGGCGATCCTCGACAATACCGATGCGCTCTGGCATGGCACCTGCGAGTGTCACCAACGCCGCGAGCATGCCGCTGTTGGCATCATAGACGTGGCCCGGTCTAGGTGGCTTCGGCTGAGCACTGGCCGGAGGCACGAGTTCGTCGCCCGTTGAGACGATGGCGACGCGCAGTGGACGATAGCAGGGATACCGGTCAATCCCAATTGTCGCCAGTGCTGCGATGTCCTGAGGCCGGATGATATGCCCCCTTGGGAAGAGTGTTGTGCCTTGCGCCACATCCTCTCCGGCTCTGCGAATGTTTGCCCCCGGTTTGTGCCCGCGCGCCCACGACACCGTAGCGGGGCCGCCGTCGATCCCGGCACTGCTCGTGACAGCTGTATCCTCCCGCATCACCACGGCTTCGGTGCCCTCGGGCACGGGCGCACCAGTCAAGATCCGGACGGCTTCTCCTGGTTCGAGGGCGCGCTCAAAGGGATGGCCGGCCTTTGCGACGCCAACGACGTGGCGAACGGTTGTGATGCCGTCGGCTGGCACAGCGGGCGCATGCTCTCGGCCGACGGCAAAACCATCAACGGCCGAGTTGTCGACTGCTGGCACGGGAAAGGGCGCGATCATATCTGCGGCGAGAATGCGCCCGAGCGCGTGCTCGGTTGGAAGGACGTCCGCGGCTGCAACGGGAGCGAGGCGCGATCGCAGACGATCGATCGCTTCCTGGTGCGAGATCAGTGCGCGTGAAGGGTCGTCGGGCCTGAAACAATCGTCGATCAGGCGCGGCACCCCGGGCAGCGCGTCGGCTGGCAGGTCCCGGTTCTGGTTCGATGGAGTGCGATCGCCCGACATTGATCTCGCCCCGCAGTGCGCCTTGTGAGGGTCTGGTGTCGAACCTACTACCCCCGATCAAATGTCGCTGAAAGCGCCTGCAGCGCGGGGTGCGGTGACTTTTGAGTGCAGTTCCCCCTGATCGCCGTGATCAGGCGCGTCCTCGAAGCCCGGCGCGAGCGCCGGGCTTGCGTCGAGCCAAGTCGTAGGCCGAGGCCGCCCGATAGCGAAGTATGAGTGCGAACAGTGCGCGCGCAGTCAGCCGATTAACCCGCGACACTGCAGCGCCGAAGCAAGCGGAGTGTCATGCGCAAAGGCGCGCGTATGGCGATGTCACGGGTTCCGCTAATCCCCGCGTTCCGTAGGTCCTGTGACAGTCGTGTCAGGCGCCGAAACGAACCTCGGAAAGCAAAGGGTACGGGCAGCAAACTGGAGCTCGTACCGCTTTTCGATCGGAAGTCCCTGGACGGCGGGGGTTTGCGGATGGTGCTGGGACGTCTGACCAGCGGGACCAGCGCCAAGGACCACAAGAGCACGCTTTTGGGTTTATGCTCGTACGGCCAACCGCCAGCGCATCCCCTGCAACGCGAGGTCGGGGAGCTGCTATCGGTTGGAGGATTGGACGCGTCGTAGCCGCCTGCCCCTTTGCAAAGCAGGGTCTCAAGGGCTACGTTGCTCGCTTCTGCGGCCGAAAACTCGCAGTGTTAAGCCTCTCGATGGCCACGTCCGGCTCGCCGCACGCGATAGGCAGGCCGCCCCCGAGGACCCTTAATCACACGAGACCCTGCGTCCATATGAAAAACGCAACGCCAATCAGAGGCGGCACCACGCTCGCCATCACGACGACAAAGTACTCTTGCGCACCCATCACACGACCCCGCACGCGATGACCAGAACACAACTCTAACACAACCGTCAGCGCTCGCCCTAACGCCAACGGATGCAGGTGGAATTATGCACAGTTTTTTGACAGATTGCCAACAGTTTCTTAGCAGTCACACAGAAGTCGCATAACGGCTGCTGGAGGCGCCGTGCCGTATGTAAGCCTTCCGGCCGTGCTGACGTGCGGCTAGGCGATTTTCGATCGCGCGGCTGCAAGAGCCAATGGTGCCGCATTGTCGGGCACGTTGGTATGTGACTGCCATCGGTGCCTGGCGCATGACAGGTCCCATGGGCAAAAATGATCCCAATCCAGCCACGCGCAGTAGGGCGCCTTGCGCTGATTTCATGAGCCGCATCCGGCGGACGAGGACCGCCGATCAGAAGTCCCTCAATTATCCGCAACACGCGCCTGCTAGTGTTGCGTCACTCGCGCTTGGTCCCCACCTCCTGCAGTCTCGCCTGCCAAGCGTGAGTGACAAAATCAACAGGAGACTCATGACGTTGCTCATGTTCCCTGTGCCTCCGACGCTTGGTCAATCGGGTGCTGAAAAGGGAACCAAGTGTCGGAGACGGAACACGAGGGACGTCTGATCGAAAAGCGGTACGAGAGTCATCATGGTGCGATTGCCCTATGCTTTCCGACGTTCGTTTCGGCGTCTGACGAGGGTGACAGACAAACGATGGAAAGTGGGGACGTGCAGGATCAGGTTGTCCCGATGGCAGGGCGATGCTCCTCGAGCCTTGGGCGCATTTCGACGAAATTGCAGGGTCTATGGCGATTGTCGAACTGCCATTTGAGGATGCCCTCCCACGCATCGCGGCAGGCACCCGGCGAGCCAGGCAACGAAAACACGTAGGTTCCGCGGACAACACCAGCACAAGCTCGCGATTGGATCGTCGATGTGCCGATCTTATCGTAAGACAACATGTGGAAAACGATTGCAAATCCCTCGAGTTCTTTCTCGAGCAGTGGCTTCACGGCTTCCGGTGTAACATCTCGCCCTGTGAATCCGGTTCCGCCGGTCGTGATCACAGCGTCGATCGAGCGGTCGTCGATCCACTGCGTGAGGCGTGACCTGATCTCCATCACGTCGTCCTTGGCGATCGCTCGGTCTGCAAGCTCATGTCCGTCGCGGCGCAACAGGTCGATCAGCGTTCCGCCCGATCTGTCATCCTCGAGGGCGCGCGTGTCTGAAACGGTGAGAATGGCAATTCGCAGCGGGATGAACGGTCGCGTCTCATCGAGTTTTGCCATGTCAGCCAACTCCTCTTTGCCGCAGCCACGCGGCTCGGTGCGTCCATCAGGCAGCCACGGCCTATTCTCATCCTCAAGTGGAAAGTGGTCGCACTGGCACCAGCGTCTGAATGATCTCGCCCGGCGTGCCTACCGCGTCATTCGAATGTTTCGACACCTTGCGGACCTCGACGATCGGCCTGTCATCGGGGACCTCCAGGCGGCTGAGGTCTGCAGCTCTGGTGCGCGCGAGAACGATGCGCTCGGTCAGTGGCGCATCTGCCTGCACCGAGCCATTGAGGCTGACATGTGCGCCGCCCTCGATACGCAGCGCAGACAGGTTCTCGAGCAGAGCCTGATCCGGCATCTGTGGCATGGGGATGCCAACGGCAAACTCGAACGCGAAACTCTCGACCCCGTTCTGTTGTCGCTTCAAGAGGCAGAGCGCGAGATATTGCAAGGGCGGCGAAGCCGGCGCAGCGCGTGCAATAACAATCGAAAGCGCAGTCCACGCGGCGGTCTCGTCGGACGGGTCCGCCGGACGCACAGCGACTATGCGAGCGGGTACGAAAATCAAGGTCGGCAGCATCGGTTGGGCCTGCTGTAGAGGGGTCAAGTGCGAGCATTGAGTGCCCGCTCTCCATCTCAACCAGCAGTTGCTGCGATCTCGCAAAAACTAACGTCTGAATTTGCTTGAGAATTTTATCATTTTCTCTCAGTCGAGAGTGTAGCCGATCAACCTTACGAAATCACCAAAGTCGTCGCGCTCGGGAACGGCGTAATGGCGGGCCTTGTCTTCGGACCAGACATAGCGATCCTGCGGCAGTTCGCCGAACAGGCCGACGTGCCTTTGGCTTCTGAACGGCCTCTGGCTGGCGCGCCGCGTGTCGTAAGCTGCGATGTGATCGCGATCATTCGCGCTGTTGTACCTATCGCGGTGGAGAGTTGCTGCCAACGGCAGCCTGGGGCTGATATCGCCAGCGCTCGCAGGCCAGCCGACGGCGAGGCCGGCGATTGCAAAAACGTGATCGGGAAGCCCGAGAATGTCCGAGACCTCCCTGGGCTTGTTGCGGATAGCGCTGATCGGACAACACCCAAGCCCCGCAGTCTCTGCGACCATGACAAAGGCCTGCAGAGCAACGGCCGCATCGACGGTGGCGTTGAAGAAGGCATCGAGGTGGTCGTTTGCGAACGCGTGGCCTGTCATATCGTGCAGCATGCGCTGCCTGCGGTTGTTGGCACAGAAGACCACAAGCGCCGGGGCGCCGGCGATCCAGGCTTGCTCCGCCAGAAGCGCTTTGAGTGCTGAAAGTTGAGCCGTATCGTCCATCACGATGATGTCACGTTGCTGCAAATCGCTCTTCGAGGGCGCTGAAAGTGAAACGGCGGCCAGGAGCTCGATCAGGGCCAACGGCGGTGGGTCGGCTCGAAAGGTGCGGCGTGACGACCGCGCGGCAACGTCGGCCAATCTCTGAGCGAGCGCCTCATCGAGGCTCCCGATCGCACGGGACACCTCGTTGAGATCGCCGAAGCGGGCCGACAGAGCCGCCTCGAGGCGGTTGTGAGGTGTGGTGCGTTCGCGCGTCTCCGGCGGCTCTTGTCGCGCGCCAGGATGCCCGGAATTGTTTCGATCCGTCATGGCGCCTCTCCGTCGAGCCGTTGCCTCAAGGACAGAAGATCCAGCCATGCCATGCGCTTCGCGGCTGGTGTTCGCAGCAGGTAGGCCGGATGCAGGGTTGCGATTGCGGCCCGATCCTTGCCGCCCGCGGTGAGCTCGTGCCACGAACCCCGCACTTTGGTGATCCCGAGCGTCGTGCCGAGGATGGTCTTGGCTGCCACGCCACCGAGCAGCACAATGATTTTAGGATCAACGAGCGCTATCTGCCGGTCAAGGAACGGGGCGCATGCCGCTGTTTCGACGTCGGTCGGGGTCCGGTTTCCAGGGGGACGCCAGTAAACAACGTTTGTGATGTGCACGTCGCTTGGTCCGAGATCGATTGCAGCGAGCATTCGGTCGAGCAACACGCCAGCTCGCCCGACGAACGGAAGGCCCTGCAGATCCTCGTCTCGTCCCGGCGCCTCGCCGATCACCATGACGCGCGCGTGCTCTGCGCCCCGGAACACACAGAGGTTCTTCGCCGTCCGCTTGAGCGCGCAGCCATCGAAGGCTTCGAGTGACCGGCGCAAGTCGGAGAGCGTCAAGGCATTAGAGGCAGGGAGAGCGTCGCCGACAGACGCCGGCTCCGGTCGGGCCGGCTCGCGGGTGCCCTGTTCGGGCCGAGCCTCGACCTGCCGCGTTCCACCATCATGACCCGTCCCTGCCACCTGTCGACCGACCACGTGTCGAGCGGGCGCCCAACCTTCGACGGCCCGGCCGGCCTCGCTTTTCAGGCTCTGGTCCAGATAGCTCGAGACCGTCGGTGGTCCGCCATGGCCGGGCCAAGGCAACGCATCGTCTGCAACGACCGCGTCGACGCCGATGGCGTGCTGCCATGCCAGCGCGCGAAGCAGGATTGTACGTTCGGCATCGTTCACGAGGAGCCTCTCGACTTCACGCCTCGACGCGATGCGAGGGCCTTTGGAGCGCCTGTCGCTCGAGCCTACTCTGTCAGGTGCACCCTGTGGCGGCACATTAACCCGGGGCATTTCGGCGCGGTGTTGAGCGCCAGCTTGATCCGAATTGCGCAATAACCCAGTTGCGACATAAGCAAGCCTGATCTCTTGACGGTGGCAAGTGGCCTTGCTGCAAGACGAGGGCTTAGCCCTTTGCCATCGACCCCGTCGTGTCGTCCCGAAATCAAAGCTGAACGAGGCCCTCAACCATGGCGCTTGACACATCCTCCCTGCCTGCTCGCGAGGCTATGGAGTTCGACGTCGTGATCGTCGGTGGCGGTCCCGCCGGGTTGTCGGCTGCGATCCGCCTCAAGCAGCAAGCCGCTGAGCGGGGTGAGGACATCTCTGTCGTGGTGCTTGAAAAGGCATCGGAGATCGGCGCGCACATCCTGTCTGGTGCAGTCATCGATCCGGTTGGTCTCGCGATGCTGTTTCCCGACTGGCGCGACCGCGGTGCGCCGCTCGAAACCGCAGTCACCCGGGATACATTCTACTATCTCGGGCCGATGGGCGAGATGCGGTTGCCCAGTTTCATGATGCCGCCGCTGATGAGCAATCATGGCAACTACGTCGTCGCGCTATCGAACGTTGTGAAATGGCTCGGTGAGCAGGCTGAGGCGCTCGGCGTCGAGATCTATCCTGGCTTTGCTGCTGCGGAGGTTCTGCGCGACGAAACAGGTGCCGTCTACGGCGTGGCCACAGGCGACATGGGCATCGGCCGAGACGGCGAAATGAAAGATAGCTTCACCCGCGGTATGGAGCTGTATGGAAAGTATGTGTTTTTTGCCGAGGGCGCGCGTGGCTCGCTCTCGAAACAGGTGATCGCAGCTTTTGCTCTCGACGAGAACTCGGAGCCACAGAAATTTGGGATCGGCCTGAAGGAGTTGTGGCAGGTCGCGCCCGAGAACCATCGGCCGGGCCTCGTTCAGCACACGTTCGGCTGGCCGCTCGACAACCGAACGGGCGGCGGATCGTTCCTGTACCACTACGGGGACAACCTCGTCTCCGTCGGCTTCGTCGTTCATCTCAACTATGAGAACCCGTATCTCTCGCCCTATGACGAATTCCAGCGCCTCAAGACCCATCCGCTGATCGCCGAGACGCTGCAGGGCGGGAAGCGGGTCGGCTACGGCGCGCGCGCGATCACGGAGGGCGGCTGGCAGTCGTTGCCGAGGTTGGCGTTTCCGGGCGGCTGTCTGCTCGGCTGCGCCGCCGGCATGGTCAACGTGCCGCGCATCAAGGGGACGCACAACGCAATGCTATCCGGCATTGCTGCTGCCGATGCGGCGATTGCAGCCATCGCGGCAGGACGCTCAAGGGATGTGTTGGAAAAGTATGAGGATGCGGTCCGCGACGGTCCGATCGGTCGCGATCTGCGCCCGGTCCGCAATGCAAAGCCGCTCTGGTCCCGCTTCGGGACGGTCGCAGGCATTGCTGCTGGCGGGATCGACATGTGGATGAATTCGATCCCGGGGCTTAGGGGGATTGGCCTCGGCTATACGCTCGAGCATGGAAAGCCTGACTATGCCGCATTACGGCCGGCGTCGGAATTCAAGCCGATCGACTACCCGAAGCCGGACGGCGTGTTGACGTTCGACAAGCTGACGAACGTTGCGTTCTCACAGACCAACCACGAGGAGGACCAGCCGGTTCATCTCGTCGTCGCGGATCTCGAGCTGCAGGCTCGCAGTGAACTTGATGTGTTCGCTGGGCCATCGAACCGGTATTGCCCGGCGGGTGTTTACGAGTGGGTACAGAGCGGTGACGGCGTTCGGTTCCAGATCAATGCGCAGAACTGCGTGCACTGCAAAACGTGCGACATCAAGGATCCGAACCAGAACATTACCTGGCGGACACCGGAGGGTGCTGGCGGGCCGGTCTACACCGGGCTGTGAGCCGAGGGATACGAACACCTGAGCCTGCGACAGCGGGTGTGAGGGGCCGAGGCAACTGGCAGCTGCTGCTTGGAAACAAGGCGGTGTGCTGAAAACATTTGCGCGACACGGCTTTGCAGATGTGTTGGCGTTCAATGCGAGTTAGGTCTAGCTTCGACAAAACACGACCTGCCAGCGGATCTGGAATGTTCAACGAAATGCTCGATCCCGACGCCAACGTGCGTCCGGCCTATGCGTCGGTTGCGCAGTGGATCGAAGACGCTGGCCTCGAAACGCTGAGACAGCGCCAGCTGGAAGCCGAGGCTTTGTTCCGGCGAATCGGCATCACTTTTGCCGTGTATGGCGAGGGCGGGGATCCTGAGCGATTAATTCCGTTCGACCTCATCCCTCGCGTGTTTGATGCTCAGGAATGGCGCCGCATGTCGGCCGGCATCGAGCAGCGCGCCAGGGCGCTGAATGCATTCCTCTACGACGTCTACCATCGCGGTGAGATCATCAAGGCGGGTTTGGTCCCAGCCGAGGTCATCTACGAGAACGAGGCCTTCCTGCCGGACATGATCGGCATTGAGCCGCCCGGCCGCATCTATAGCCACATTGTCGGCGTCGATATCGTCCGCACGGGCCCTGACGATTTCGAAGTGCTGGAGGATAACTGCCGCACGCCGTCCGGCGTCAGCTACATGCTCGAGAACCGGGAAATCATGATGCGGATGTTTCCGGATCTGTTCTCGACCGGCCGGGTCATGGGCGTCGATGACTATCCGGCTCAACTTCTGCGGACCTTGCAGGACGTCGCACCCGCTGACGCACCATCGACGCCGACCGTCGTGCTGCTGACGCCTGGATCGTTCAACAGCGCCTATTACGAGCATTCCTATCTCGCTGATTTGATGGGGATCGAACTCGTCGAGGCACAGGATATCTTCGTCGACGAGGGCAAGGTTTGGATGCGGACGACCCGCGGTCCGAAGCGCATCCACGTCATTTATCGGCGCATCGACGACGACTTTCTCGATCCGCTCAGTTTCCGGCCTGACAGTCTGCTCGGCGTGCCGGGCTTGTTCGACGTCTACCGAGCTGGCGGCGTGACGCTGTGTTCGGCACCTGGCGCAGGTGTTGCCGACGACAAAGCCGTCTACACGTTCGTGCCCGACATGATCAGGTTCTATCTCGGTGAAACACCGATCCTGAAGAACGTCCAGACGTGGCGTTGCGGGCGACCGGATGAGCTGAAGTATGTGCTTGAGAATCTCGCTAGCCTGGTCGTGAAAGAAGTTCACGGCTCTGGTGGTTACGGGATGTTGATCGGCCCGAAATCAAGCAAGGCCGAGATCGAGGCGTACGCGCAAAGGATCAGGGCCCGTCCGGCCGATTTCATTGCTCAACCAACCCTCGACCTGTCGACGGCTCCGACTCTTGCCGGCGAACGGGTGGCTGGCCGGCATGTGGATTTCAGGCCCTATTGCCTCGTTGGCCGCCAGGTGCGGCTCGTGCCGGGCGGCCTGACACGTGTCGCACTGCGCGAGGGATCCCTGGTCGTCAATTCGAGCCAGGGCGGTGGTGTCAAAGACACCTGGATCTTGAGGGACTGAAATCGGGATGCTGTCGAGAACTGCCGAAAGCCTGTTCTGGCTTGGCCGCTACATGGAGCGGGCCGACAGCACCGCGCGTCTGATCGAGATGGGTCGTCGCATGACGATGGTGCCATCGACGAACCGACACGCGGAGTGGCTGTCCCTGGTCAAGGCTGCCGGCGCGCCGATTGAACTTGCCGAGGTCGACACCATCACCGAGCAGCGCGCGATCGATATTCTGCTGCTGTCGCTCGAGAACCAGTCCTCTATTCGCAACTGCCTCGCGCAAGCGCGCTTCAATGGCAGGGCCGTCCGCACGGCGCTCACTCAAGATATGTGGGAAGCGCTGAACGATGGCTGGCGCAGGCTCGACAGCCTCGATGCGCGCACAGCCTGCCGCGACCTATCTTCAATCACGGATTGGGTGAAAGCCCGCTCAGCTGCCCTGCGCGGGGCCACCGAGATCGGCATGTTGCGGGGCGATGGGTATGATTTCCTGAGGCTTGGGGGGCTCGTCGAGCGCGCCGACATGATGCTCAGGCTGCTGGACGTGAAATATTACGTGCTTCTGCCCGAGACCGAGAGCGTTGGGGGCGGGCGTGATCATCACCAGTGGGCGTCCGTACTCTACGCAAACTCTGCGATCCGCGCCTATCATCATGTCTACGGCGGTGACCACACCCCTTGGAAAATCGCCGACTTCCTGATCCTGAACCAGGACTTTCCCCGCTCGCTGGCGTTCTGCTACGCCCGCATCGGCGATCATCTCGAGCGTCTGGCGCGCCGATATGGCCAGCGTCACCAGTGCCATACGATTGCAACCGACATGATCGCCAGGCTCGCAGACATTGAAATGGGCGAGATTTTCCAGATCGGGCTGCACGAGTACATCGACGAGACGATCGCCTTCAACGGTCAGTTGTCGCAGAGCATCGCGCGGGCTTACTATTTCCGATGACAAGACGGTTTGGCGCGGCGATCGGGCGAACTGCCCGCAAGTGCAGACCCGAGCGGAGGAAGCCGTATGCGCCTCGCCGTGACCCATAAGACTTGCTATGAGTATGCCCAGCCGCAGTTCCGGCTGGCGCTGCGCCTGAAGCTCTTTCCGGCCTCTTTTGACGCCCAATCGGTGGTCGAATGGTCTGTGACGGTTAATGGCACCGCCGTCGAGCGGCTCGTCGTCGATGGCTGCGGTGATGGGCTCGCGCTCTGGACAGCCAGAGACCCCGTGGACGCTGTCGAGATCGTGGCGTCTGGGCTCGTCGTCACGACGGATCGGGCTGGCGTTGTTGCCGGCTTGAGGCGCCGCCCGCCGCCGGCCGTGTTCCTGCGGCAAACCAAGCTGACGCGGCCGGATGCGGAGTTGCTGGCGCTTGGTGAGGAGGCTCGCTCTGCGAGTAGCGGCGATGCATTGTCATCGCTCCACGCCCTGATGCGGATCGTCAACGCGCGCGTCCCGTACCGCCCTCGATCAACTCACATGGGTACAACGGCAGCAGAAGCTCTCGCGAGTGGGGCAGGTGTGTGCCAGGATCAAACACACGTGTTTGTCGCTGCAGCGCGCACGTTGCTGATTCCTGCGCGCTATATCGTTGGATATGTCCTGCCCGATGAAGCCGAGGACGAATCGCGACGCGACGATCAAGATGTCGAACGAACGCATGCTTGGGCTGAGGCGTTCGTCGAGGGCATCGGTTGGGTCGGGTTTGATCCGACGCACGATGTCTGCCCAACAGATCGCTACATTCGTCTCGTTACCGGCCACGATGCGGCCCACGCCGCACCGATTCGTGCGTCAGGCGCACCGGCTTGCGATAGCCGAATGGTTGTGAGTGTCGAGGTTCGCGCCGTTGACGGACGCCCGAGTGGCGATGGCCAATCCCAGTCGCAGTCGGGTTCGGGCCAATCGCAAAGCCAGTCACAGACCGCTTCACGCTGACCTGTCCTTCGGGGCGGTTGCTTGAAGCCTCACTTGCCCTGGGGCGCAGATCGCCCAGCAACGAGAGACTTGTTTTCGCGCAATGCACACTTAACCTGTCGTGCAACGAACACTTTCGGCGGCGAAAAAGATGGTACATCCGCCGGATCGAGCTCTGTCATTGGGACATCGCCATATGCAAGCTGGGCCAAATGGAACGCGAATGTCGTTGCACGTGCTGAAAGCGCGGCCACCGCGTTGGCTGGGACTGCGCCGGCGATCCGTGTTGGTGGTCGCGTTTGGCGTCGTAGGTGGCGTCGCAGCGCTGTCGGTTTTGACACCGGCAAGCTGGGCACGTTCTGACGCGCCCGCCGCGCAGCAGCTGAACTTCGTCTCGCCGCTCGGGAGCTACCTTGCGGCCCGGATCGCCAACAGCACCAATGATATTGGTGTGGCGGCCGAGCTCTATGCTCGATCGTTGACGGTCGAACCCGACAACCGAGCCGTCCTCGAGAGTGCGTTCGAGGCCGATGCAAGCGAGGGCAAGTTCCAGGCGGCGGCTGCAAGTGCGGCAAAGCTCATCGAACTGGAGCCTGGCCATCGCCTTGCGAACCTCGTGCTGGGCGTGGTCGCCTTTCAGCGTGGCAGCTATACAGCCGCTGATGATCATTTTCGGCGCTCCGCAGTCGGGCCCATCGCGGAAGTAACGGGCCAGCTCGCCAGGGCATGGGTCGCCCGCGCAAGCCGGAAAACCAACCGCGCGTTGGAGCTCTTGAGGCAAGAGCAGCCTGCGGCTTGGGCCAAATACTATACGGATTACCACAGGGGCCTTATTGCAGAGCGCTCGGGCCAACTCCAGGCCGCGTGGCGCGATCTGCGCGGCGTGGTTCAGCGGGATCCGCGGTCGACGCGGGCCCTTGCCGCATATGCAACGGCGGTTGCAGCGCGTGGCGAAACAGAGCGGGCAAAGACGATCCTGCGGCGCCAGATCGCCCGCGCCGCAGGGTATGCACACCCGATCGTTGAAGCTCTTCTCGATGACCTGAGTGCGGCAAAGACCATCAAGCCGCTGATCGAGACCACGTCTGACGGCCTCGCCGAAGTGTTCTACGGATTGGGCGAGGCGCTTGCGACCGAGGGAGGTGTCAGGCCGCTCGGTCTTGTTTATCTGCAACTCGCGCTCGCTTTGCGCCCGGGCGACCCCTACGCGCTTGCTGCACTCGCCAGCGCCTATGAGACGCTGGAACTCTACGGTCGGGCGAATGCGACCTACGACCTGATCGCCGTTGACACCCCGCTCGCGTCGGCCATCGAAATCCGCCGCGCGATGAATCTCAATGCCGTCGATCGTATCGACGAGGCGCGCGCACTTCTCGAAGCCCGATTGCAGCGAAATCCCGACGACCTCGAAGCCATCGAGGCGCTTGCGACGATGCTGCGTGGCCGCAAGCTCTATGCGGACGCGATCCCGTATTTTACGCGCGCCATTGAGAAGATCGGGACGCCTGAGCCACGCCACTGGACCTATTTCTATGCGCGTGGGACCTGCTACGAACGCATCAAGGATTGGCCACGCGCTGAGGCCGATCTTCTCAAGGCTCTGGAGCTGAACGAGAATCAGCCACTGATCCTAAACTACCTTGGCTATTCCTGGGTCGATCAGAACCGTCGCCTCGATGAAGGTCTCGAGATGATCAAGCGGGCGGTCGAGTTGAAGCCGAACGATGGCTATATCGTCGACAGCCTCGGCTGGGCCTATTTCCGTCTCGGCGACATCGAAAAAGCTGTCCAGTACCTAGAGCAGGCGGTCGAGCTTCAGCCGGAGGATCCAATCCTTAACGACCATCTCGGCGACGCCCTCTGGAAGGCCGGGCGAGAGCGTGAGGCGCGCTATCAGTGGCAACTGGCCCTCACGTTCAAGCCGGAGCCTGAGGAAGTCATCAAAATCCAGCGCAAACTCGCCGAGGGTTTGGCCGCAGAACCGCTGACCCGGAAGGCAGAGACTGCGACCCCCGCACCGGCCAACCCCTAGTACCGCCGACCAGAAGTCGCTGCACCACGCGCAGCAGGCAGTTTCACCGACGTGTTCGGCGCAGTGGGCCAGGAGCGCGAACGCTCATCGAGGTTGCCAACGTCGTGATTGGAATCATCGAGACGGCTCGAGCCAAGGTCAACCTGACCCTACGCATCCTCGGCAAACGCCCTGACGGTTACCATGAACTGCAAAGCCTGGTGGCGTTTGCGGGTTGCGGGGATCGCTTGTCGCTGGTCGACCGGTGTCGTAGCATTGCGTTGGAGCGCCGGGGCCAGGACCGAGCGTCCGTCGTTCGTCGCGTGACCGGTCGTTTCGCCTCAGATCTGGATGGCCCGAACCTGATCGACAAGGCTGCCGTCGCGCTGTCGAGCGCTGCCGCAGCCGCCGATCTCAGCGACCTCGTACTTCCCATCATTGAGCTCGAAAAGTCACTGCCAGTCGCGGCAGGGCTCGGCGGTGGGTCTGCTGATGCTGCTGCCTATCTGCGTCTCGCAGCCGCAATCGATCCGCGGCTCGGCGAGGGCAATCTGTTGCTCACCGCGGCCGCTGCGGTTGGGGCAGATGTGTCGGTCTGCTTGACGGCACGCTGCTCTGCCATGTCCGGGATTGGAGAGACGGTGAGGCCGCTCGACTTTGAGATCCAGGTGCCGGCCGTGCTCGTCAATCCGCTTGTGCCTGTTCCACCGACGAAGACCCGCGATGTGTTTCGTGCGTTGAGTGCGCCACCGGTCGCCGAGCGCAGGGCGCGCCAGCCGCTCGCGTGGGTCCCGGGTTCTTTTGAAGAAGCGATCCGAGACATTCGCAGCGGGGCCAACGACCTGGCTGCGGCGGCAACGACCGTCGTCCCTGCGATCGGTGACGTCATAATCGGGCTTCGGAGGTGCGCGGCAGCTGAGGTTGTGCGGTTGTCAGGCGCAGGCCCGACGGTCTTTGCGCTGTTCGCAACTGAGGCCGATGCGCAGCATGCGGCAATGGTGATCAAACGGGATTATCCGCACTGGTGGGTGGCGCCGACAACGCTGACCTGAGCGCGTCCCCCCATATCTGGTTGCATCTGTCGATTCAGCGAAGCCTCTGTCGAACCCTCACGAGCCCGCGGTCCGAGCGCGTCACGATCTTTGCGTCAGTGGGCACGGGCGATCGAAAATCCCACCACGTCGAGCAGCGCTTCCTTGCTGCGGCTATCCGGGAAGATCGCCAAGGCGTCGCGCGCGACCGATCCGTAGTGGCGCGCCCGCTCGAACGTTGCTGCAATCGCGCCGTGGCGGATCATGAGCGCGATGGCCTCGTCGAGGTCAGCCTCCTCGATACGTCCCTCGCCGACCGTGCGGCGCCAGAACGCACGCTGTTTCTCGTCGCCTCTGCGGTAGGCAAGGATCACGGGCAGCGTGATCTTGCCTTCGCGGAAGTCATCGCCGACCGACTTGCCGAGATTTCCTGCATCGCCGGCATAGTCGAGTGCGTCATCTACCAACTGGAATGCGACGCCGAGCGCTTTGCCATAGGACCGTAGCGCCTCCTGCTCCTCGCGGGGGCGCTCCGCGAGTGCCGCCCCGACTTCTGTCGCGGCGGCAAACAAGGCGGCAGTCTTGGCCTCGATGATCGCGAGGTAGGCGTCTTCGGCTGTCGCCAGGTTCTTGGCTGCTGCCAATTGCATGACTTCACCCTCTGCGATCACGGCTGCCGCATTCGACAGGATGCGCAGACAGGGTAGCGAGCCGACATTGACCATCATGCGGAAGGCCTGCCCGAGCAGAAAGTCGCCTACCAGGACGCTCGCTTGGTTGCCCCAAAGCAGCCGCGCCGTTTTTTTGCCGCGCCGTACATCGCTCTCGTCGACCACGTCATCGTGCAGCAGCGTCGCCGTATGCATGAACTCGACAGCGGACGCGAGAACGATATGGCTGTCGCCGCCATAGCCACACAGCTTGGCCGCAGCGATGGTCAACATCGGACGCAGGCGTTTGCCGCCACTGTCGATCAGGTGATGGGCGAGCGTCGGAATGAGATCGACGTCGGACACGGCCTTGTCGAGGATGATTCGATTGACGCTCGTCATGTCGGTGCGCACCAGATCCAGAATGCGCGAGAGCGCATGATCGGGCGGACGGGTTTCCTCGAAGGGTACGACAAGGCCCAACACACTCTCCCATGACCACTGCAACCGCGATCGCGGCTGAGGTCCTAACGTCCCGGGGTCGCGTCACTAAGCACGCAGCGTCGTGACGGTCGACAGCACTTTTGCCGCATTCACTGACGGATGTTAAAGGGTTTTGGCAGATTGTGGTCGAAAAGCGGTTGACACAACGCGCGCGGCCCTGGTTGCAACCGCCCCAACCGCGCAAGTCTTGCGCGGCCGCGAGGTGCGTTACCCGGCCCGCTTCGAAAGGCACCGATGAAAGAGATCGTCCGCACGAATGATCCGGTGCTCGTGAACTTCATTGGTGTCCTGCTCTCCGACGCCGGGATTGAAACGCTCGTGGCCGACCAGAACATGTCGCTCATGGAAGGCTCGATTGGAGCGTTTCCACGTCGCATTATGGTCCGTACACAGGACCATGCGCGCGCGGTGTCGATCCTGAAGGACGCAGATCTCGGGGCATGGCTAGTCGAGGGGGACGGCACGTGACTGGGCAGCCTGCCAGGGTCTCTGACCACATGACGCGAGCCGCGCTGGCGGCTACTGACCAGGCATGCAGCCCGGCGCCGCGTGCCGGCGAGACACGGGATCACTTTCTCGGTGGTGCCCTCATTCTGGCGCAGCCCGAAAGAGGCTACCGCGCCGGCCTCGATGCGGTGCTCCTCGCATCGGCCGCTCCGCTTGGCGACGGCGAGGTGGCGACGGTTGCCGATGTCGGTGCTGGTGTTGGCACGGTCGGGCTCTGCATCGCTCGGCGTTCGGGAGCGACATCCTTGGTGCTGATCGAGCAAGATGCCACACTCTGCGAGATCGCAACGCGGAACGCAGCCCTGAACGGGTTATCGGATCGCGTTCGGATCGTCCGGTTCGAGATCGGCAGCAAGGTGACGCGTAGTGTCGGCGCGCCGACGTCACCGGACCTGACCGCCCCGCCGGTTGCAAGCATCGATCACGCCGTTGCGAATCCACCTTATTTTCCAGCGGGTCAACACCGGATGCCAACGAGTGCCGCAAAGGCTGCTGCGCGCATGATGCCGATCGGCGGGATCGAGGCCTGGGCGCGATTCTGCGCACGGATCGTCCGCCCGGGGGGAAGCCTCACGCTCATTTATCCCGCAGCGGCGCTCCGCCAGATTCTATCGGCACTCGAGGGGCGGTTCGGTGCGATCGAGATCAAACCCGTTCTGCCCTACTCGGACCGCGAAGCTGTGCGTATCCTTTTCAGGGCACGCAAGGGGAGCAGGGCACCGTTATCGATCGTGCCACCGCTTGTCGTCCATCAGCGTGACGGGTCGTTCACGCCAGACGTGGCCCAAATCTGCCAGGGACCCGCAAGCCTTTCGTGGTGACAGGCCTGCCGATCCGCGCGCCTCAACACGTGCGGTGGCTGACCCGCACGTGAGGCGTGGCGACATCGCCGTTGCGGGCTTCATCCCGCGTGATCTATGACCGCAAGGCCCGCGCCGCCGGGCAGTGGGCGCTCCAGCGTGAGCACCGTGCTAGCCCCATCTGCGGGGTCGATATTGAGATCACCACCAGGAGCAGTTCATGTGGCCCTTTTCCTCGAAGCGGATCGTTCCTGTCCTGCGGTTGAGCGGGACGATCGGGATGGTGTCACCGCTGCGCCAGGGCCTGACCATCTCGGCTCTCGCCGATCCGTTCGAACGCGCGTTCAAGATGTCCAAGCTGCCAACGGTGGCGATGGTGATCAATTCGCCTGGTGGATCGGCGGTCCAATCGCACATGATTTTCAGGCGGCTAAGGCAGCTCGCGCAGGAGCACGACAAGAAGCTCATCGCGTTCTGTGAGGATGTGACAGCATCGGGCGGCTATTTCATCGCTGTCGCCGCAGATGAGATCTATGCCGACCCATCATCGATTGTCGGCTCGATCGGTGTCATCTCGGCAGGCTTCGGGTTCGATAGGGCGATCGAGAAACTTGGGATCGACCGGCGCGTCTACACGGCCGGGCGGTCGAAGTCCGTCCTCGATCCGTTCCGGCCCGAAAATTCCGACGATGTCGAACGCATCAAGGCGCTGCAGCGCGATGTGCACGACGTTTTCATCGGGGTCGTGAAGGACCGGCGGGCAGCCAAACTGGGCGCGCCGGATGACGAACTCTTCTCCGGTGCGTTCTGGTCTGGCGTAAAGGCGAGCGAGCTCGGCCTGATCGACGGCCTTGCCGATGTCAGGACCAAGATGCGCGAACTCCATGGGGAGAAGGTTGAGCTTCGCGTTGTGCCGACCGTGCGGCGTGGGTTGCTGTCCCGGTTCGCAAGATTGCCGGGTCTGGCTCTGCCACGTGCGGGCCAGGGGGCGTCCTGCGCCGCGATCACGGATCGTTCCGGGCAGCACACTGCAACCGGGGCCATCGTCGACGACATCGTCGCCACTCTGGAAGAGCGCGCAGTCTGGGCGCGTTACGGCCTTTGACAGGAGGTTGTTCCTAGTCCCGCCGACCAGAAGTCCCTGCACCATCCGCACCATGAGCCTGCCAGGGACGTCTGTTCGAAAAGCATCACGAGACCAATATGTTGCTCGTATCCTTTGCTTTCCGTGGTTCGTTCCGGCGTCTGACGCGGATGACGGACGAACGACGGAAAGCGGGGACGAGGCAGGCTGATCCAGCTGAAAGGTTTTTCCTGCCAAGGCCGATGTTCAGGAGTCGTCCTCGGCGTCTGTGCCGATCACGAGCGCGCGATAGGCGTGCCATGTCGCGTGCCCGATCAGCGGAAATGCAATGACGAGGCCGACGAAGAGCGTCAGGATACCGAGTGCGATGAACCCTGCAATCAATGCAGCCCAGAGTCCCATTGCCTCAGGGTTGCGGCGTACGGCTTCGACGCTCACCGAGATCGCGCTGACGGCATCGATGCGGCGTGTCATGAGCAGTGGGACGCTGACCGCAGAAATCGAGAACACGACGACCGCTAGAACCGCGCCAACGGCTGTTCCAACAACGAGCAGACCAAGGCCATGGGGCGTGAAGAGCAGGGTCGGGATGAACTCGCTTGCCGGCGGCAGGCCTCGCGAGCCGATGAAGAGCATGAACAACAGCAGTGCAAGTTGCACCCAGACATAGAGCGCGAAGAACAGGATTGCGCCCATGAAGCTGAGTTGGCCCTTGGCGTTGGACGCGGCGCGGGCTGCGGTGCTCAGAGACACAGGCTCGCCCGCGCCGATCCGCCGGCTGGTGTCATAAAGACCGGTTGCGACAAACGGTCCAACGATCAGGAAGCCGCCGGCAAGGGCGAGGATCAAGGATTGCCAGCCGAAGCTGACGAGGCCGTAGGTCAGCAGCACGGCGATCACGGAAAATACCAAGCCGTACGTCAATGAAACCTGTGGAATTGTCCAAAGATCACGCCAGCCAGCGGCCAACCAGTCCCATGGTGCGTCGAAGGGGACCTTGCGGACGTTCGGCCTTGCAACGGCATCTGATTTCGAGGACTGGTTTTCGGACTCCTCAATTCCGCGCGCAGCGGCACTCTCCGCCATTCGTCGGTCCTTTCATCCTCGAATTTGCAGTTTAGATTGCGAATGACCCGAGCGCAGTCGTTGATCTTGGTCAATCCGGTCCTTGGGCCAATTCCGATTGGAAGATTTAAGGGGAGGTGTATGTGCTCGGTCCCAATACATGCGAACGCTGTGCCGTACGCAACAGAGCGCTGTGCGGCGCACTCACCTCCGAAGAGCTTCGCCGGATCAACTCGATCGCCTATCGTCGGCGCTTCCAGGCCGGTGATGTGATCCTTGGGGACAGCGAGGCACCTGAGTTCTTTGCCAACATCATCGCGGGTGTCGTCAAGCTCTCGAAGATGATCCCGGATGGGCGCCAGCAGATCGTCGGACTGCAGTTCCCGTCTGATTTCATTGGTCGCCCGTTTGCCGCACGCAACCCGTTCTTCGCTGAAGCGGCATCGGACGTCGAGCTGTGCTGCTATCCGAAGCGGCGGTTCGAGGACATGGTTCGCGAACTGCCGGAACTCGAGCATCGGATGTTTCAGCACACCCTCGACGAACTCGACGCCGCGCGTCAGTGGATGGTTCTCCTTGGTCGAAAATCGGCCGAAGAGCGGATCGCGAGTTTTCTGATGCTTATCGCGAGCAGGACATCGCGATTGTCATGCACACCCACTTCGTTGACGACGATCGAAATCGAGCTGCCTCTGACTCGAGCTGAAATTGCTGATTATCTTGGACTGACGATTGAAACAGTAAGTCGCCAATTTTCAAAACTTAAATCTAGAAAACTGATCCAGATCGGCCACGGGCGGCTGGTCGTAATTCCGTCGGTCGATGATATGCTCGCAGCGTCAGGGGGCGATTTGGACCTGATTTTCGAGGGCGCGGCCACGCGGGCCGGCGAACCCCAACGTATGGGTTGCACGTCGCATGGCGCCCGGCAGGCGGCCGTCGGGTGAGCTTAGTGTTCCGTCTCCGACACTTGGTTTCCTTTGCAGCCCCCGATTGACCAAGCGTTGGAGACGCAGGGAACAAGAGTAACGTCATGATTCTAGCGTTGCTTTTGTCACTGGCGCTTGGCAGGCGAGACTGCAGAAGGTGGGGACCAAGCGTGAGTGACGCCATGCGAGCCCCGCCGATCAGGCGCCGCTGCCCCATCCGCACCACGCGCCTGCCAGGGACGTCTGATCGAAAAGCGGTACGAGATCCAATATGTTGCTCGTGTCTTCTGCTTTCCGTCGTACGTTTCGGCGTCTGACGAGGATAA